>NZ_JBALQL010000006.1:222105-235986 GCF_036964885.1 Bacillus sp. JJ1122
TGCCTGGTCCCATTCCCATTCCTGGTGCTCCACCAAATCCTGGGCGCGGCCTTGGTCCCATTGGACCAACACCTGGGCCTGAACCGCCATAGAAATTCTGATTTGTTACCTGGTTCACTGTAGACTGTGTTTGCGGGAAATAATGGACATGATCGTAATTAATATGGTTTACATTTGTAGTGTGAGTCGGATGAATATGTGGAACCACATTATTAACATAATTATGATTTACACAACATTTAGTAGGATGAACTACAGTTGGCAATACATTTGTCGGTTTGCAGTACATAGTGCATAACTCCTTTCCTATAGACTTATTCTTTACATTAACAGCCTATGAAGAAGCAATGCGTCTTGTACTAATGAAAACACCTATTTTTCAGGAGAATCTGCCGTGCAAGCCAAAAATAAAAAATTAAAGGAATGTGTAAAAGTTGTCCTTAAGGCCACTGAAAATAACAGCAATAAGTGTAATAACAACAAAATAGAGAACCAAAACCGCTTTATACATTTTACCAGCCCCGTAAAAATTATTAATTTTTTTGTTCCATACAATTTTACATTTTACAATGTCAGAACAGTTCATACAACAGGATATTACAGGTTTATTGCTGGTAAATGTTAAAATTTTGTTACAATTCAAGTTTTCATGCCGAAACGTGCTGTAAATACGGTTTAATTTGCCGAATCCTGCGCTTGCCCGGGAAATGCTTTCCGGGAAATTCTTATGATTCTTTTCTGAAGTTCTTCATTAAAAATGATGTCTTTTTTTGTAGTGCCCTCATCCCTTAAATGGAGGGACTCAGCAAGCCGGCAATATTCTAATGCCAGCTCAAGGTCCTTTTCCCTATGCTCAAAATATTTGGCAAGCTCTATGCATGCTTCCTTTCTGTCTTTACTTACCCCTTTTTCAGCACTTTCTTTCCACAGTGAAACGGCTTTTGTCCAGTCCTTGTTACGTTTATATTCAGCTGCCAAGGCATGCTTGGCAGCTGCTTCCTGTTCGTTTCCTATCTCAGCCAGCCCGCTGAATGTTTGTTTAGCTTTTTCTGATTCCCCCAGGTAAGAAAACCAGCGTCCAACTTCATACGTTTCTCTCGCCGATTGAGTTTTGTCTCTTCCTAAAAGCTGAAAGGTCAGATGTGTATATAGGGTTAATAGTGACAGGATGTCCGTTTCATTATGCTTGATTACTCCAAGCAGCCCTTCTGGATTCTTTCTTTCCAAGAAGTCGAAATAAATCATTGGTGCTAGGAATCCAGGGATATCATCTTTTCTTTCCAGGCCAAGCACTTCCTGTTCAACCATACTTAACTTCATTCTCTCAATTTTATGCTTCCACATCCGCCTTGCTGCATGGTAAAGGTCAAAGTGGCCATAGGCAGGCAATTTGGGAACATGATCTCTTACCAGAGTGTGCCTCGTCTTGACCTGTGGCCAGTCGAATGCCTTCCCATTATAGGTTACCAGGGTTGTATAATCGGCATTTTCAAGGAAGCTTTGGTAAAGTGCAACTTCGGCGCCTGGCTGCGGAAGAATATGCTGTTTTAGTTTTATTGAATTACCTGATACACTTGCATGTCCGAGCAAAAAGATCGTGTTGCCTGCCCCGCCGCCAAGACCAGTCGTTTCTGTATCAAAAAAAACAAGGTCCTCTGGTTTATGGCCTGAAGCGGATAGTGGATGTTTCGTTTCTTCATTATTCCAAAGGGAAACAGCCTCCAGCAAATCACCGAATCGGTAGCTGCCATGCTGGTAATCAAGCGGATAGTAGATTTCCCTTACCAAACAGTACTGACCATCGAAATAGAAGGGGGAAACAGATTCCTTTTCCCAAACATCGTGAAATGGAATTACTGGAGTATCCTGAACTGGTATCATTTCAGCTTTAGGTTTTTCACTCTCGCTTTTAATATGAGGTTTTAAGCGGTTCAATTTATTCTTAAGACTCATTTTCCCCCTCCTTCTTTAAACTGCTGCTTTAAGGAACATATTTAAGATTTTTACGACATCATTCTTTGAATGGATTGATGTCGTATCTGTGCCAATACATGAAGGACAGCCGTCCGAGCATTGGCAATTTATGACCATTCGTTTTGTTTGTTCCAATATCGCTTCAATACCCGAATAGATTTTTTCACTGAGACCTATGCCACCCGGGTAACGGTCGTAAAAAAAGATAGTTGGTTTCTCATTATGAGCAGCTTTTACTTGCGGTACAACATGGACATCGGATGGATCACACATGACAAATAAAGGTGCAATGTGCTTTAATGCCTGAGAAGTGCCAATCAGTCCCTCTTCAAGGCGATCATCATTAAATTCAGATAGCTCTTTATTCAGGGAAATCCAAGCTGAACTTGTATGCAATTCTTCTTCTGGTAGAAAAATGGGGCCAGATCCGATATTTTCGTGTGTTTCAAATCTGATTTTCTTAAATATGGTTGCCATCGCTCTGACGCTGACATCTCCATAACCAATTTCAGTTTCTTCGTTTCCTCGGTGCTTGTCCTCTTCCAATACACTTAGCTGGACTGCAAGATTGGCATCTGTGAAATAATCGACATCTACTTCACGGACAAATGCTTTCTTCTCGTCCCAATCGAGCTTTTCAACCTGAAATTGAATTCCCTGATGCAGGTAAATCGCTTCCTCATGTAAAAGTGTCATGGCTGAAAAGGTATCCATCTCACCAATGACTTTTACATTCGCAACATCAGATTGGTCGATGATCACTACGTTTTCCTGCGATGCTGATCTAAGGCTGATGTTATGGGCCGGAAAAGCATCATTCATCCAATACCATTTGTCACCGTTTTGATGAAGAATCCGTTCCTCTGTTAAATACTCTAAAATCTCTTCAATTTCCGCTGCTCCAAACGTTTCTCCTTTTTTAAATGGCAGTTCATATGAAGCACATTTTATATGGTCGATCAGGATGATTAAGTTGTCGGGATTAATTCTAGCCGTTTCCGGACTGCGATTAAAAAAGTAATCTGGGTTTTGGATGACATACTGGTCAAGAGGGCTAGAGCTTGCCACCATGATGACAACCGACTCTCCGTGCCTTCTGCCTGCCCTGCCAGCCTGCTGCCATGCACTCGCAATTGTTCCCGGGTATCCGTTCATTATGCATACCTGAAGCTGTCCAATATCGACTCCTAGTTCAAGCGCATTCGTGCTGACAACACCGTATATATCGCCCGATCTTAGACCCTTTTCAATTTCACGCCTTTCAGAAGGCAGATACCCTCCTCTATAGCCCCGGATTGCTTTTGGTCCAAGCTTATGCTTGACCAGTTCCTGGAGATAGGTTAGCAGTATTTCAACTCTGACTCTGCTGCGAGCAAAAACGATTGTCTGAATTTTATTTTTCAAGAACTCTCCTGCAAGACGTCTGGTTTCAAGTGTAGCACTCCTGCGGACGTTAAGCGGGATATTTACGACAGGCGGGTTGTAAAACAAGAAATGCTTCCTTCCTGAAGGTGCGCCGTTGTTGTCGATCAGGACCATATCCTTTTCAGTAAGTCCTTCAGCAAGTTCCAGTGGGTTGGCAATTGTTGCTGACGTGCAGATAAAAACTGGATCACTGCCATAATATTTGCATATTCTCTTCAGCCTTCTGATCACATTCGCTACATGGCTGCCGAATACTCCACGGTAAATATGCAACTCATCAATTACAACATATTTTAAGTTTTCAAAGAGCGATACCCACTTTGTATGGTGAGGAAGAATCGCTGAATGGAGCATATCAGGGTTTGTGATGACAATGTGGCCCGCCCTCCTCACCTTCTGACGGATATTTGATGGTGTATCACCGTCATATGTATAACTATTGATCGAAAGCTCAGCCTCCTGGATCAATTCATTGATTTCACTTTTCTGGTCCTGTGCCAGTGCTTTAGTAGGGAACATATATAGTGCTCTTGCATTAGAATCATTTATGATGGACTGGAGCACAGGAAGGTTATAGCAAAGCGTTTTTCCTGAAGCCGTTGGAGTAACTGCAACGATGCTCTGTCCACCCATGATTTGCTCATAAGAAGACTTCTGGTGAGTGTAAAGGCGAGAAATGCCGCGTCTCTCCAAAGCATTTTTCAATATTTCACATAAATCCTCTGGCATCTCATCAGTCTGAGCCTCTTTTTCCTCTATCGTATGCCAATGGACTATATTTCTCTTAACAGATTCACCGACTTGTAATTCTGTTAAGATCTCTTGCAAACTTTTACGCACTTTCATTTCGTTCACCTCGTTATTCCTATTTTAGCGAATAAATGTTCGTTGCAAAAGAAAAATGATAAATAATTGTTACTGCTATTTTTTGGCACAGAATTTGAAATTGATATTCAATTAATTTTCCGCTCGTTTCAGCATTTCAGGGAGTGATGTCCATGAAAAAACTCCTTTCAATATGAAAAGACAATGCCACGAAATTGTTGTATGTTAGACTGTGGTAAAGGTGATTGTTGATTTCAAATAAACAATAACCATTCACTCAGTCTTTTGTTAAAATAGTAAGAGATAAATATAGTATCACAATGGAGTGTTTCTTTTGAATAAAATAGATATTAAAAAAGTGCTTTCAGGCTTCTCGCTTTTCAGAGACCTGGATGATCAAGAGTTAGAAAAAATTGTTGAAATATCGATTACTCGAGAATGGAAGAAAAACAGCCATGTATTCCTTCAAGGAGATCCACTTGAAAATGTATATTTTATTAATGAAGGGAAAGTAAAGGTTTACAAAAGCGATGCCAATGGACGGGAGCAGATCGTTGCAATTCTTAAAAAAGGAGAAATGTTCCCACATGTTGGCTTTTTCCGCAAAGGCGGTTATCCTGGCTATTCAGAAGTGTTAGAGCACGCGAGCCTTGTTGTCGTGCCTATTTCTCAGTTCGAGAAGGTCCTCGTAGAGAATCCTCATTTGAGCATTAAGGTATTTAAAGTGCTTGGAGAAAAAATTGTTGACCTTCAGGAAAGACTTGAGGCACAAATTTTGAATAACACTTTCGAACAAATTGTGAAACTGCTGTTAAGGCTTGGAGAGCTGCATGGAGAAAAACAGGAAAATGGCAAAATAGTTCTAAAGTCAGATTTTACAAATAAAGATTTGGCAAACATGATTGGTACGACTAGGGAAACAGTAAGCAGGACCCTAACCAAAATGAAGAAGGATGGGCTTATTTTTAACGACCATCATGGAAATATGATTTTGGATACTGAGTTATTGTTGAATGAACTTATTTAATGGATGCTTCTTCAAGAATACACAAACCCGCTGCACTAATGCAGCGGGCTTTTTCCATTATTCTTTTATTCTGTCTTGCTTAATTGCATCATTGTTTCCATATCTTCCTGAGCTGTTGTGATCAGTTTCAAATTAAAGGTATCCTGAAGCACCTGCATCACACCTTCAGAAATGAACTCAGGCGGCTTTGGTCCAATACGGATATCCTGGATGCCCAGGCTGAACAGTCCCAGAAGTATGGCTACTGCTTTTTGCTCGAACCAGGAAAGGACGATGCTCACTGGAAGTTCATTCACATCACATTCAAAAGCGTCTGCTAATGCTTTAGCAATCTTAACGGTGGAAACCGAGTTATTACATTGCCCGAGGTCAAGGTATCTTGGTATATCCGTACCTGGAACGACTCCGTAATCAACATCGTTAAATCGGAACTTACCGCAGGAAGTAGTCAGAATTACGGCCTCCGGAGGAAGCGATGTTGCAAGCTCACGGTAGTATTCGCCACCCTTTCCTGGCGCGTCGCAGCCTGCTATGACGAAAAAGCGTTTTATCTTTCCATCTTTCACTGCCTGGATGACTTCAGGCGCGAGACCGAGCACAGTTTCGTGATGGAAACCTGTTACTAACGTTTCTTCAGAGTCCATATTGGCTTCTGGAAGCTCCAATGCTTTTTCAATCAACAAGGTGAAATCATCATTTTCTATTTTCCTAACATTTTCAAGCCCCGCCACTTCGTATGTAAACATACGGTCAGCGTAGGACCCTTTAATTGGCATAACGCAGTTTGTTGTCGCAAGAATCGCACCAGGGAATTTTTCAAACAGCCGGCGCTGGTCAAACCATGCCTTCCCGATGTTCCCTTTAAGATGCGAATATTTTTTCAATGCTGGATAGCCATGGGCAGGCAGCATCTCTGAGTGAGTATAAATATTAATGCCTTTTCCTTCTGTCTGTTTAAGCAGTTCTTCAAGGGCGAATAAATTATGCCCTGTTACAACGATGCACTTTCCTTCAATCTTATTCTGGCTTACACGAACTGGCTGTGGAATGCCCAGACGGCTAGTATGTGCTTCATCAAGCATTTCCATTACCCGCACTGCTGATTGGCCAACTTTCATAGCCATATCTATATGCTCCTGAACATTGAAGTTGGAATTGGTTAATGTCATATAGAGTGCTTCGTGAGTAGTTGCGTCTACAAATGGGTCTGTAAATCCAAGCTGGTTAGCATGTGTCCTATAAGCAGCAATCCCTTTTAAGGCAAAAATAATTGTATCCTGCAGACTCGCAATTGTTTCATCTTTTCCGCAAACTCCTACGACTTTACAGCCGCCAGTTGGTGTCTGTTCACATTGGTAACAAAACATGTATATACCCCTCTTCTGCTAATTTACTGTTTCAGCATACAAAGGAACACCAAATGGTTATGTGACCTAAATCACACTAAAAGCATTTTTCACAAAGTGTTCAAAAAATAATGGCGGAAAACAGAAAACAATAAGGGTTTAGTTTTAAAAGATTATTTGGAAAATGAACAAGGACATTCCGTCTCACATATTCTATTATAAGATACTTGCAGAGGAGGAAGAGACACGATGGCACCTAACCATCCTGATCGCCCAAAGAGACATGAAGCCCTGGAACAATGGTTTAAATCAATGAATCAAATCATACAGGAAAAACCTGTGAAAGGAATATTGCAAAGTATTGATGATTTCTTCAGACAGCCATTCCCCTATTCTCCAATTCATATTGACTTATATGAAACAGACACAGAATATGAGGTAACAGCTGAATTGCCTGGTATAAAAAAAGACCAGATTTCCATCGACGTGGTTAACAACTCGTTAACGATCACTGTGAATAAATCTGAGTCGTCTACGGAATTGAACGATATCACCCAAACACAAAGGCATAGGTCCTCAATGCAAAGGTCAAGCAGGACTATCCCATTTTCACAGCCTATTAACGAGAGGAAAATAAGGGCTTCCTACATTGATGGGCTGCTCAAAATAAAAATTGCTAAGAAACCAGGCAAGAAAATTGATATTATAATAGATCAAGACTAAAAAAAGCAGGCAATCGCCTGCTTTTGCTTTTACACTTTAAACATTCCGCCGAGCCCTTTAACCAAAGACGATACCTGAGTCACCGCATTCATCATCTGACCTGCAGTGTCTACCATCTTATTGACATCAAGATTTCCATCCTGGCTTTTAAATGAATTCATGATGGATTGCAATCCTGATGGCTGCTTTGGCATAAATGCCTGCTGTGGATAAGGATTGTAATTTTGAATATCTGGCTGCTGGCTGTAGTATCCATAAATCGGGTCATCCTCTGGCTGGAGAGGATTTTGGAAAAGCATTTTTGAATAATTATTCTTTGGTTGTGCCATTGAATACTGCTGGTTCCATTGTGGATTTCCCTGCATATATGGATTGATTGAGTAATCCTGCTGTATATATTGATTTTGCCAATTGCCCTGTATGCTGTTCCACTGAGGGTTTACATATTGTTGAGGGTACGGCTGTTGCCGGTTCAAACCTTGAATGTTTCCATTCCAATTATTAGATCCTTGATAATATTGATTTTCCCAAAACTGTTGCTGATAGGCATGCGTCTTGTTCCTGCGGCCAAACATGGGCGAACATCCTCCTCCATAGATTCATTACTATATCCTATGATGTTATCGCCCAGATGGTGATAGAGATTGGAAATGCCTACCGATTTTGTCTAAACATGAAATTAATTGTCGGAAGTTTAAATTTTTGAAAAATAAATGACAATTCAATTTTCATGATACGATGAAATCAAATAATGGAGGAGGATGAAAGATGAACGTTCACGAACTTAAAAATCTCTTTGCCCAAACAAAAGAATACACTCCGGAACATGTGAATGAATTGCTTGATTTCACAAAAAAATCGTATATTCAAAATGAAATAACCATTAATGAATACCGGAACCTTGTTCGTGAGCTGGAATTGCAAGGAGCCTTCATTCCAGAAGATCAGAAAGAGTTTTCTATTTAAATATAAAATTTGAAGCTGACTCAAAAGGTCTTTGAATTAGACCTTCTGAGTCAGTTATTTTATTTTTGTAACTTTCTCTACAGCCAATATCAGACTATGCAAAATAAACTCGACAGACTGAATTTGGTCAAGGAACCTTTTCCTGCTGGTTTCCGGAAAAAAGGCTTGAACAGAAATTACTTCTATATAATCAGCGGCGGTTTCAATTTGATTTGAATGGAGATTTTTAGGTTTATGCTCGATAACCCAATTAGTCGCTGCTTCTTTCCAAAGTATTGCAGTCTCTTTCACCTCGTCTGCAAAAGGCTTAACCTCTGTATGGAAATCCCCTCTGGTGCCTTCCTGTTTTGAAAACTCATATCGCCTTAGAGCGCTCTCTGAATAATCGATCATTTTTTTGGATAATTCTATTAATTGCTGGTGCTGATTCATTTTTTCTTCCTGCTTTCCTGAAATTAACCGATTGTGATAAATATGGAGGCCAAATAAAAAGTAGCTTTTTCATATATGAAAGCTACTTAACATTGCATTTATTCTATTATATATTAAAAACCTAATTCAAGTTTTAAACCTTTTGTATCAGTTATCAACGGAGCGTTGCTGTATTTATAGGCTGATACGTTCTTTTCAAGTCCATCAAGTACAAGTTCAATTTTCTCCAGTCGCTCTGTCTGAGCAATGCACATGTCAGATCTAATTCCAGTCAGTGTATCTTGCAAATTGGCATCAGCTACTTCCAGGTTCTGAATCATATCCGTCAATATCCCTAAAATCTGTTTCTTTTCGATTCCTGATCTCATACACAATCTCTCCTAACATTGATTAATTTTAAGGTCTGTCAGATGAAGTCCTGGCGGCACAAATTCGAGTAGAGAAAAATAAAATTTATAACTAACTCATCACGCTCTTAATCTTTAATTCTCCCTTGACACTTATCTTCCTTCACAGCTGACAAAACTAGTAGGAATTCGGCAAACAAAGTGCTTTTTTATCACAAAGATTACATCCTTCGACACCTTTGGCCCGCATGAAAAAATCCCAAATGAACAAACTAATCTCGGGAGGTGTTTTTATGAATAAGAAGCAGAACAAAAAAGTGCAGAATCCAAATAATACACCTGAGAAAAAAGCAGGCTATGGTGACAAAAAACTTGACGGACCAAATCGTCCTGCAGAATGACTAAACAAAAGCAAGGGGCTCCCTTGCTTTTTGTTTTGGATTTTTTAAATTGTGGTAAATATATCCTTTAATGACACTAGTGCATGAAGTTGTTTCTGTTTTTGGAGATACCATGTTGTCAAATGAGTCGGATGTCTATGGTTTATTTCTTTGTAAAGCCATTTATGCTGAAACTTCCTCTCTTTAAACCAGTCCCCTTGTTCATGGTAATGGTGGCTGATGATCGGGTATATGCACCTTAAGTAAGGAGTGTCTCTTCTTTTGTATTCCGGAAAAAATTTTTCATAATCATGTCTTGAAGCGGTATGCTCTGTCCTCAGGGCAAATTCCAGAAATAAGGGATACTTATGCTGATCAAACAAAATCGATGCCAGTCTTTTCCCAAGGTCAATCCTTTTTTTTACAGATTTGAACCCATTAACACTTGCTCCATAAAGCTCCCCGTCACAAGTAGGAAAAAGCACTGTGCTAAAATGAAAAAAATCTTCAAATGAGAACAACCAGGTGTTAAACACCCTCTTCTTAAATACATGATGCTTGATCACTGGTTTATGGATCACATTTTGTTCATTAACGATTAACGCGATCATCAGTCTTTTCTTGTCACTTGTTTCCCAGAATCGATGCCATTCTTTCTCCATAAAAGAGGATACGTCAAGGAATTTTAACAAGTGAAACATTGGAGTGTTTTTTTTCGTCGAATAGTTGTATAAAAGGAGCTGTGAATAGGCATCACGGAAAATCAGCCAGTTTGCCCTTTCATATGTAAGGAATAAACGCTTCCTGATGGCGGGATCAATCATTTTAGGAAACCATTCTCCCTCCAGGTCGCACATATTATAGCCGCCGTTTCTTGATACCATGCTTGCCAGAAACGCCCACGTCATTTCTGGAGTCTCTAAATAATATTGCATATACGCATTTGTTCTGGAAATATTGTCTACATTATATCTTTCTGTCTCACCCTTGATTTTTTGAACGACTTCATATTCATCATCTGGCAGCTGATAATAATGGGGATTTTGGGTTATTGACACACCTTTTCTCTTCCTTTACTTTGGGTTCTTTTTAGGGTGAATTTAAATGGGGCTTTTTATTCAACCATAAAGTCATCATATTTGGTATGATAAAGTGTAGTTTGTGAGGTGGGAAGCTTGATTTTTAATTATCCAAATGGCAAAAGGTACAACCCAAAGCCAGAACAGGCTGTTAAGATAAAAAAAGAAAAAAACACAGTATATAGTAACCGTGGCATGACATTGGAGGAAGATTTAAACGAAACCAACTCTTATTATCTTGACAGAGCGATTGCAGTCATTCATAAAAAACCGACGCCAGTACAAATCGTAAATGTTGATTATCCTCGCAGGAGTGCGGCAGTCATAAAAGAGGCATACTTTAAACAAGCCTCCACTACTGACTATAATGGTGTCTACAAAGGAAGGTACATTGATTTTGAGGCGAAGGAGACTAAGTTCTCTACGTCTTTTCCATTGAAAAACTTTCATGAACACCAGATCGTTCATATGAAATCAGTGCTGGATCAAGGCGCCATTTGCTTTGTCATCCTTCGCTTCTCTACTGAAGAAGAGGTTTTCCTTCTGGAAGCAAGCCATTTGCTTACTTTTTGGGATAGAATGAAATCCGGAGGCAGAAAGTCGATTACTAAGGAAGAAGTCAAAGCTTTCGGCAATCAAATCCCCCTCGGGCTTCACCCAAGGATTGACTATATTAAAGTTATAGATTATCTTTATAAGCTTAGTTAGTTTTTTGTTAGTAAATATCTCATATGTCATAGTTTTTTAAATTGAGGATTCGTTCTCTTTTCGTAAAAGTCACAGTCAAAAACATTAAATAACATCAAATTATGAAAAGAGTCTTAAGGTTAGAAAGGAAGGAACATTATATGGCACAGAAACCGCAAACAAGAGAGGAGCGGCGAAAACAGCTGGCATCCAAAAATAATAATGCTAAAGGCAATAAAAAACAAAAAGGAACCTTCAAAAAAATTTTCCTTGCGTTGATTACCCTTGGAATTATTGGCATGCTAACTGGCGTAGCTGTCTTTGCTTTTATGATACAGGATACTCCTAAACTTGATAAAGCTACTCTGAAAGATCCAATATCTTCAAAGATTTATGATAAAGATAATAATCTTGTCACAGAGGTCGGCTCAGAAAATAGAGACTATGTGGCCTACGAGGATATTCCCAAACAAGTTGAGGATGCTTTCATTGCCACAGAAGATGTCAGGTTCTATAAGCATAATGGTATTGATGTCATCCGCTTGGGCGGGGCGGTAATTGCCAATATCACTCATGGTTTTGGATCTGAGGGAGCTTCAACGATTACACAGCAGGTAGTAAAGAACTATTTCCTAGGATTTGAAAAGACTCTTTCAAGAAAAGCACAGGAAGCATGGCTCGCATACCAGCTAGAACAAAAGTATACGAAGCATCAAATTTTTGAGATGTATGTCAATAAAATCTATATGTCTGAAAACAGTCATGGTGTTTTAACAGCTTCAAGGATCTATTTTGGCAAAGACTTGGATGAACTTGAGCTTCATGAGGCAGCGATGCTTGCAGGAATGCCTCAGAGCCCTAATAACTATAATCCGTTCAAGCATCCAAAAGAAGCAGAGCACCGCAGAAATATTGTACTATCATTGATGCACCAGCATGGATTCATTTCTAAGGAAGAAATGGAAAAAGCACAGAAAATACCAGTAGAATCCACACTAGTTAAGGAAGAAAATCGTAAAAAGAAAGATGAAAAACCATTTGACTCGTTTGTCGATATGGTCATTGATGAAGTTGAATCTCAAGGCGATTTTGATATCTTTTCCGACGGATTAGAAATCTATACAACCCTTGACCCTAAAGCACAAACTCATGTAGAGAATATTTTAAATACAAATGCTGCTGTAGAATTCCCTAATGATGACATGCAGGCAAGCATCACATTGCTTGACACGAAGACGGGAGAAATCAGGGCGATTGGCGGAGGCAGGAACCAAAAAGTCCAAAGGGGTCTTAACTTCGCGACCGATATTAAAAGGCAGCCAGGATCAACTATTAAGCCAATTCTCGATTACGGCCCGGCTATTGAGCATTTACGCTGGGGTACTTACCATATGCTCGAAGATAAGCCTATGACCTATTCTAATGGGGAGCCAATCGGAAACTGGAATGACAAGTATAACGGAATCATGACAATGAGAATGGCATTGGCAAAATCAATCAATATTCCAGCCCTTCAGGCATTCCAGGCTGTTGGAGCCGAAAAAGCGCGGGAATTTGGTACTAATCTCGGATTAACGCTAAATGATCAAATCTATGAATCAGCATCAATCGGTGCGCATGAAATTGCACCTATCGAAATGGCAGGAGCATATGCTGCATTTGGCAACAATGGTTTCTACACGAAGCCATATGCTGTCAAAAAAATTGTCCTTAGAGACAAAACAGAAATTGATATGACACCTGAAACTGAAGTTGTCATGAAGGATTATACAGCTTTCATGATCACGGATATGCTTAAGACTGCAATTACATCTGGTACAGGTGCAACCTATGCAAATATCCCAAGCTTGCATGTTGCTGGAAAAACCGGAACCACGAATTACACTGAAGATGAAATAAACAAATGGGGAATCGGTTCTGGCGGTGTGCCAGACTCCTGGTTTGTAGGTTATTCAACTAGATACACAGCATCTATATGGACTGGATATGAAAACAGGAAAACCGCATTATATGGTACGGAACAAAAAATATCACAAATGCTCTTTAAAGACTTGATGTCCTATGTTTCTCAGGATGTTGACACTCCAGATTTCACAGTTCCAAAAAGTGTAGAACGAGTGAAAGTGGAAAAAGGCACTATGCCTGCGAAGCTTGCAAGCGAATATACACCAGAGGATCAAGTCCTATATGAATGGGCTGTAAAAGGGAATGTTCCAAATGAAGTCTCCAAGAAGTTCGACAAAATCGAGACTCCTGACAAACTGGAAGCCAAGTATGATGAAAAGAAAAATGAAATCATCTTAAAATGGGATTTCAAGCAAAAGGACAAAAAAGATATTAGCTTTGTAGTTACTGCATCCCTTGATGAAGGTCCTGAACAACAACTTACAACTACCTCCGAAACTGGATTAAAAATTGCAAATCCAGTTCCAGGCGGAATTTACTCATTCAAAGTAATTGCTGTCAGAGGTGACCAACAATCTGATCCAGCCGTAGTGACAATTGAAGTACCAGAGCTTCCAACTGAACCAGAAGATGATGGTACTATCGACAATGGTAATGGTAACGGAAACGGTAATGGCAATGGTAACGGTAACGGTAACGGTAACGGTAATGGTAACGGTAATGGTGACGGTACTGGAGATGGTTCTGGTACTGGAGATGGTACCG
>NZ_JBALQL010000006.1:236144-242444 GCF_036964885.1 Bacillus sp. JJ1122
CTTTTTTTGATTTTATTTAAAGCCATATTCTTGGCAAACAGCTTCTCCTGTTCAGTAAACAGTTCTGCCAATTGTACATAAGAGTGATAAAGATGCGGCTTTGTCTCAATGAAATTGAGCCTTTCCAGGACGTTTACAGGCTTAACAAGATAATCATTGATTTTCCTATTAACCTTGTTACCGTTTGAAATAAATAGGTATTGATAAAAAAGCTCAATTGAGTCTTTCATTATTGGCAATACCTGTTCGCCTTCTCTATTTTTAAAAAAGCCTTCGAGTGCAAGCTGTGATTGCTTCCACCTCAGGAAAATATTATGGCTTAGTTCCTCAATCTCTGCTAAAGGAAATTCTTTTTCCACTTAGTCTCTGCTCCTCATTCGCTTCTTGCCCTCCCTGCATATCTCAAGCAAAGGACACGTCTCACATTTTGGATTTTGCGCTTTGCAATGGTATCGGCCGAAAAAAATCATTCGATGATGAGTGATAGACCATTCGTCCTCTGGGATCTTTTTCATCAAAGTTTTTTCAACTTCCAAAACGGAATCCTTCCAACGGCAAAATGCTAGTCGCTTACTGACCCTTTCAACATGAGTATCCACTGCTATTGCTGGGACACCGTATGCAACAGAAACAACAACGTTAGCTGTTTTTCTTCCTACACCAGGGAGCTTAGTCAATTCATCTCGATCAGAGGGAACTACTCCGCCGTACTCATCAATAAGCAGTCTGCACAGATTTTGGATGTTCTTAGCCTTATTTCGAAATAGCCCTATTGATCTGATATCCTGCTGCAGCTCCTCCAGAGGGACACTAAGGAAATCTTCGGGTGTTCTATATTTTTCAAATAATCCTTTTGTTACTTTGTTCACCAATGCATCTGTACACTGGGCCGACAACGCTACAGCTATGACTAGTTCGAAAGGATTGGAATGAACCAGTTCACAATGGGCATCTGGAAACAATTTGCCCATTTCATCAAGGCAATATCTTATTTCTTGCTTATTTAACATTGACTTCACCCGCGCTTTTAAAGTGATAATGGCTTAAACCTGATAGGTTGAGAGCCAACTAAATAATACTGATCAAGCCTCTTTTTAATCAATAAATTTTGCAAAAGAGCCTGGATAAAAAAACGAGAGAATGAATTCTCTCGTAGAAGATTACTGTTCAAGCCAATTATAAAATGGCACAGGATTTGGAGAAACCTTTGGTTCTTCCTTCCCTGCCTTTTGCAGGTTCTGATGCTGCCTGAATTTTCTCCCATAACTTTTAGCTTGTTCAATCGTTTTAATTCCATTTTTCTTCCACTCAAAAAGAATTCGGTCTATGTACCGAAAATTCAGCTTGCCGGATATGACAGCTTCCCTTAAAGCAGCCTTAATGATTATCGGGTCATGATGATCATCGTCCATCCACATCGCCAAAGTCTCGCATTCAAACGGTGATAATGGCCTGCCAAACTCCTTTTCGAAACAAGTATATAAGTCCGTTTCTTCTTGTCGGACAAGAAGCTCTTTTTCTTTCTTCCTTTTGAGCATGAATTGATCAAAAAGCTTTTCCCAGAGTGGCTCCAGTGAATATTTCTCATATCTGATTCCGTCTGAAGAATCGCCATCATTGATTGATATAAACCCTCTCTGAATCAGTGCTCGGAGCAAATCTGTACATTCGAAGGCTGATATCGTCATGTTGGCAGCAAGTTCCATAGGAGTAGGAAATTCGTTTCCTTTTTCCGAAAAGTAGAATACATGAAGTAAAAGTGCTAACTCTTGTTCGTTTAATCTCATTTCTTTGTACTGTGTAAGCAGTACAGCAGGAATGGTAATATTCCCTTCCTTCAGCCAATCTAACATATCTGCTTTTTTCATTCCGGACACCTCTTTTCATAGTATAGCATGAACAAGCCCGGCTGGTAATAAAATAGAAAAAGATTAAAAAGGGAAATTAGTCGAAAAATAGCAAAAAAAACAAGAAAACGGATGTTCCTATAAGAGCATATTCTAACAATGAACGGGAGAAAAAAGCATTATCGATGTTCCAATAAGGGTCATTGGAACAATGAAATGAAAAAATAAGCATTATCAATGTTCCAATAAGGGTCCTTGGAACAATGAACAGGAGAAAAAAGCATTATGTATGTTCCAATAAGAGTCATTAGAGATATTCACCTACCCATAATAGCCTTCCTTGTGATTCATTTTCTCATGCCTATAATAATTTTGAACAATAAGTGCGCCGTGAAAATCTGTTAACAAAAAAGGCCCGTAAATTCACGGGCCTTTTCTATTGGATGCTTATGGATATAAACGGTTCAATAAACGAGGGAACGGGATGGATTCGCGAACATGCTCTACCCCGCTAATCCAGGCCACTGTTCTTTCTAGTCCCAATCCGAATCCTGAATGTGGAACAGATCCAAACTGGCGAAGCTGCAGGTACCATTCATATGATTCAAGCGCCAAGCCATGCTCTTCCAGACGCTGTTTCAGCAAATCATAGTCATGGATACGCTCAGAGCCACCGATGATTTCGCCATATCCTTCTGGTGCAATTAAATCCGCACACAGGACCACATCTTCACGATCAGCAGCCGGCTGCATGTAGAACGGTTTTAATGATGTTGGATAATGGGTGATGAAAACAGGCTTTTCATAAGCTTCTGCAATGGCAGTTTCATGTGGAGCACCAAAGTCATCTCCCCACTGAATATCATCAAATCCTTTTTCATGCAGGAATTTAATTGCATCATCGTAAGTGATCCTTGGGAATGGAGCCTTGATGTTTTCCAGCTTTGATACATCACGTCCTAATGTTTGCAATTCGATTTGGCAATTTTTCACTACTGATTGAACGATATAAGATACATACTCTTCCTGCACTTTTAAACTGTCTTCAAACTCATAAAATGCCATTTCTGGTTCAATCATCCAGAATTCAATTAGGTGACGGCGTGTTTTTGACTTTTCAGCACGGAAAGTCGGACCGAATGAAAATACCTTTCCAAGTGCCATTGCAGCAGCTTCCATGTAAAGCTGACCGCTTTGAGATAAGAAAGCATCTTCTTCGAAATATTTAGTATGGAATAATTCTGTTGTTCCTTCAGGAGCACTACCTGTTAAAATTGGCGGATCTACCTTTGAAAATCCTTGCTCATTGAAAAATTCATATGTGGCACGAATGATTTCATTACGGATTTTCATCACTGAATGCTGACGTTTTGAACGCAGCCATAAATGGCGGTGATCCATGAGGAACTCAGTTCCATGTTCTTTTGGTGTAATCGGATAATCAGTTGCCTGATGGATTACTTCAATTCCATTGACTTGCAATTCATAACCTAGAGCTGATCTCTCATCCTTCGTAACTGTTCCAGTTACATAAAGGGAGGATTCTTGAGTGATTGATTTCGCCAGTTGGAATACTTCTTCGGCTACCTCACTCTTAACCACGACTCCTTGAATAAAGCCTGTCCCGTCACGAAGCTGCAGGAAAGCAATCTTTCCGCTCGAACGCTTATTTGCAACCCAAGCTCCAATTTTCACTTCTTTTCCTTCATATTTATGGACTTCTGAGATTGTTGATTTATTCACTTATTGTTCCCTCCAAAAATAAACAAAGCTGGTAGTATGTATTGTTTTCATTATACATTTGCCCATAGGCTCAGGCAACACTCAAACTTAGAATACGGAGAATCGTTTAAGATTCTCCGCATATTTGATTATGATCGTCCATTTACAAATTGATGAATGCGGCTGATGGCTTCCTCTAATTGATCTAGGGAAGTCGCATAGGAGAGACGCAGATTATCGGGTGCACCAAATCCTGAACCAGGCACGACAGCAACATTTGCTTCTGTCAGCAATACTTCAGCAAACTCATCAACATCCTTGCATCCGCTTAGACGTGCTGCCTCTTTGGCATTTGGAAATAAATAAAATGCTCCCTGTGGCTTGACACATGAGAATCCTGGGGTTTCGTTTAATTTAGCATGAATGATTTCAAGTCTTTCTTCAAATGCAGTTCTCATCATTTCTACAGCTTCCTGGGATCCATTGTACGCTGCAATAGAAGCATACTGGGCAGGAGTTGTAGGATTGGATGTACTATGGCTTGCGAGGTCGGTCATTGCATTGATGATCTTGCTGTTACCAGCCGCGTAGCCAATTCTCCATCCTGTCATAGAATGGGATTTTGATACACCATTTATGATGATGGTTTGCTCCTTTAAATCTTCAGAAATCTCCGCGATAGAAACATGCTGAGTATTTCCATATATTAATTTTTCATAGATTTCATCTGAAATAATTAAAATTCCTTTTTCAAGGCAAACATCGCCCAGAGCTTTCAGTTCTTCCCTAGAGTAGACCATTCCTGTTGGATTGCTTGGTGAATTGATGATTACAGCTCTAGTCTTGCTGGAGATTTTCTCTTTAAGCTGTTCAGGTGTGATTTTGAAATCATTTTGTTCAAGCCCTTCAACATAAACCGGGTTTCCTCCGGCGAGCTTAACTTGCTCTGGATAGCTTACCCAATATGGAATTGGAATGATTACTTCATCACCATCGTTCAGCAGCACCTGGAATAATGTATATAGGCCATGTTTTGCGCCGTTCGTGACAATAATCTCATTGGGCTTATACTCTAGCCCCTGGTCACGCTTTAGCTTTGAGGCAATTACCTTTTTTAATTCCGGAAGTCCGCCTGAAGGTGTATACTTTGTAAAACCTTCATTCATGGACTTCACAGCAGCATCGATAATATGCTGTGGTGTATTAAAGTCAGGCTCACCTGCTCCGAGTCCAATCACATCTTTCCCCTGAGCTTTTAATTCTTTTGCTTTTGCGGTAATTGCCAATGTTGAAGAAGGAGTGAGAGCTCCCACTCTGCTGGCTAACTGGAATTCCATCCTTTTACCTCCCAAGTATTTTAAGAATTGCAGATTTTCTGCTTTCATTTTTTCATTTAAACGAAAACGAACATTTTTTTCTTACCTTCCGCTTAATGTGATCTATTGGTATCAAAGTAGCATTCAGAGTAAATAGAATGAACAGCAGTTGCGAAATTTGCTATAAAAATTCTTATAAATTATCAATCGCCCTTAATTTTTCTCCAGTATCGAAATCAACATAATAATAATTAATTGTATCGTTGGTGTTACGGTAGTAAATCTCCCATGCCGGCCTGTCCGTCTTTTGAATCCTAGCCATGCCGAGCCTGACTTCTACAATTTCATTGGGATTCTTTTCTTCATATAGTTTATTTAAAGCTTCTTTTTTCGTGATTCCATTTTTAGCATTTCTGGTCAGGACTTCACGATTTTTTTCATTGATCCAGACATATACATCTTCCTGCTTGGAGTTTTTTCCTGTCATTACATAGTAGGTTTCTTCGCCGCTATATAGGCTGAACTGTCTGAAATCTTTCAAGTTTGTTTGCTCTTGGGCAATTCGCACAGCCTTTTCTTCTGCAGCCTTTAACGGTTCGGTGGCATTTAAGTATACATTAATCAGAATTCCCGCAATGACGACAATCGTGAGAACACTGAATAAAATCCATTTTTTCACAATAACCCCTTCTTTTATGCAAGCTCTTTTGGTAAGGATTGAACACATATATTAGTGCCTAGCAGCTATCACTGCTCCAACTCTTTATGTACGATAAATTGTAAATACTGCTTTTTCTTTGTCTTCCTGGTCCAGTGCAAGCCCAAACATAAGGTCATCATGCTTTAAGGTTCTGTTCAGGGCATCCACAATTTTATATAAATCGGGACTTTGCTGGATTTTCACTGTTGTTAAAACTTCGATTTTGCTTTCCATCCTGGAATTCCTCCTCTTGAAACAACAATTTTTGTCATTAATATGTAAGTGTAAAGTAGGCAATACTAGAATCACAATACTCATTATATCAGGAATATAGCATCACTGGTAAGAGTATAACTACCCCAACAATACATTTCTAGTCCACACACATGAATGGCTGCGCATAAAACGCGCAGTTTTTTCTTCGCTTTATTCAATCGCTTTAATTAGTGCATGATTTCAAAGGTTCTTTACAATAAAAGAAATAGTCCTTTATAATTCAAACTTTTTTTAAAGGCTGTTTTCGTAAACATTGTTGTTTTTGGCGTAGTGTTCAATACCACTCCAGGATAATCGCTTTCCGCGGTGAGGGCGCTGAACCTCCTCGGCACTTCAAGCGCCTGCGGGGACTCAGCTGTCCCGCTGCTCCAGCATGACTTTGAATAGGCTTACTCGAACCTGCCCACGCACGTTGAAAATGCGTTAGCATTTTCGGAGG
>NZ_JBALQL010000006.1:242506-275307 GCF_036964885.1 Bacillus sp. JJ1122
ACAACAATCTTTTAGAAAAGAGCCATTAAAAAAGAACCTTTTCATACATTTTTTTTATTCTTTGTTCATTATCGTAATGACATCATAATTTGAATCAGTAAGCTTAATTGTAACAGTACCATGCTTCTTGGTGAAATATACGTCAATCCACGCTTCATGCAGCATCTCTAAAAGGGCAGGATCAGGGTTTTTTGTACTTGATTTGAATATTATGGCAAGCTGGGGATCAAGATGTTCAATTAAAAGATCGGAAAAAGATCCCTTTTCAGCATATTGTGGGAGTTTGACGATATTGACATTTTCAAGCGGCTTCTCCAGGAATACCTGCTCGGCTTTATGGCTGGCTGAACGAACATAAAAAATCTGATGATGGAAAAATTTAAACGAAATATCCATTCCTTCATTTTCATCGCTGCCATCGAAAATTACCTCTGCAGTCAAGCCAGGCATCAGTTTATGAAAATCACCCTGCTCCCAGCGAATTACCTTAACCTCAACAGGAATGAAACTTTTTGACAGTGACTGATCCGCTGAGGCTCCTGTGACAATCTGCCGAACGTTATACTTCTTTATATAATGCTCGAGATTTTCCTGCCCTTCACTAGATGTCAGGATCACTGTTGATATGTTTTTAACTTTAAATAGGCTTAGCAGTCGGTCAAGTTCTTTAACTGTTCCCTTGCCACCTGTATTTAAAAGCATATTTTCTCCATTGGCATGCTGAATAAGTGAAGCTTCACCATCACTTAATGAAAAAAAGGTGAAAGCCGATTCATTTCTTTTCAGATGGACGTCCACCCCCTCTACTTCAACAGGAGCAGAAGGAGATTCAAAAGGTATATAATACCAATTCATAAATGCCAAAAACGCAAATATCAGCTTCATGTACACTCCTCCAATTACTTCTAGCTATAGAGTGTGTCATTTACCTGAAAATATCATAGCCAATCGTAAATAAATTCAACGATATCTGATATTGAGCCCTTTTTCACTTTCACTTCTGGAATGGATCTTAGAAATGCTTGTCCATATGACGTCGTTAACAGCCTTCGGTCAAAGATAAAAATCATGCCTCTGTCAGAGGAGGTCCGGATCAGCCTTCCAAATCCCTGTTTAAATCTAAGGATTGCTTCAGGCAAGGATAATTCTGAAAATGGATTGCCTCCATTTTCTTTTATTAAAGCACACTTTGCTGCTGTCAGAGGTTCATCTGGCGGTGAAAATGGCAGCCTGACAATAATAAGGCAAGAAAGATCCTCACCCGGGATGTCAACCCCCTCCCAGAAGCTGCTGGTTCCAAATAAAATAGCTTTGTCAAATCTCTTGAAGTTCCTTGTCAGCCTCGTCCGGCTTCCCGCGGTAATTCCCTGGGCAATGAGCACGAACTCCTCGAGCAGCCCGCTTTCTTTAATCAGATCATAAGTCTTTTTCAGCATTTCATGGGAAGTAAATAATATTAGCATACGGCCTTTCGTCGCCTCCGCAATGGAGATGATATGCTCTGTAATGGCCGCTACATATTCATCATTTGAAACTGATTTAATATCTGGCAAATCATCGGGAACTACAAGTTTCACCTGAGTTTCGTATGAAAAGGGTGATGGGATTTGTTTTTCAAGAAGCGGTGTTTTAATACCCAATTCCTTTTTTATAAATTCAAATGATTGATTTACCGACAGAGTAGCTGATGTAACAATAATACTTCTTTTTTTGTTGAAAAAAATGTCTGCAATATCATCCGCCACATAAACAGGTCGGGCAAATATTGTAGTGGAATTCTGCAATGCTCTCAAGTCGGCTTCAATCCATCTTACATATTTACTGCTCGTATCGATGAAAACATCCTTGGCTGTCTTTCGTATATCTTCTAAATCAGACGTCACTTGAACAACTTCCTCTAATAAAGCTTGCTGATCCCGCGAGAGCTCCCGAGATATGTTCATCGCTTCTTTAAGCCGCTGTCCAAGGGCGTTTTCCAGATCCTTTATTAAGAAATAGAAGCGCTCAGCAGTGGTTTTCAATGCGGCCCAAATACGGTTGTTATGTTCTGGAGCAAGACTTGTATGAAGCTTGCTGCCATTTGACTTAGACTTGCTTGTTTTTCGTGCATACATTCCAGCAAGCTTAAATAATTCGTCCGTTTCATAAACCAGGTCTGCAATAAGCTGACTTATCTCAAACGTATGCAAACGGCTATCAGAATTATCGACGCCGGCAGATCTCATAATCGACTCTAACTTGTAAAAAAGCTGTGTCTGCTCATAATGCCCAAGCTGGTTTAGAAGAAGTCTTACAGCCATATAATCAAGCGATTTCCCAAAATATTTTCCCGCTGCTTTTTCGAATTGGTGGCCTTCATCAAGCACAGCATATTCGTATTCAGGTAATGACCCGCTGCCCGAGACAATGTCAGCCAATAGCATGGAATGATTTGTAATTAAAATGTTGGCTCCCTTTGCTTTTTCGAGGGCACTTTTGTAAAAATCATGCTCGTCCCACTGCTTCGTTTGCAAGAACATTGTACGGTCATATTTAATCTTATTCCAAAAAAGTATACCTCCGCTGGACAGGTTAAGTTCATCAAAATCGCCTGTTTCAGTTTGAGTCAGCCAAACAAGAATTTGCATTTTAGTCAATGCAGTATCGTAATTTTCCTCAACTTCTTTAAGAGACTGCTCAAACCTTGCCATGCTGATGTAATGGCTGCGTCCTTTAATAAGTGCTGTGTTTAACTGGCAGTCGAACATAGCTTCAAGCTTAGGAACGTCATTGGATAAAAGCTGCTCCTGCAGCTGAGTTGTATAAGTGCTGATAATGACCGGTTTATTGTTTTTCAGAGAATAAATAGCGGCTGGCATCAAATATCCCAGCGACTTACCTACACCCGTACCCGCCTCGATCAGGGCATGCCCATCCCTGGAAAAAGCCTCATATACTATGTCCATCATTTCATATTGGCCTTGGCGCGACTCGAACTGTGTAAATGCTTTGTGCAACAGATGCTGTTTTTCTGCATTTGTGTGCGGATAGTCTACTTTAGCTTGAACAGTTTCCACTGTGGAGATTTTCTTTTTTAATGCTATTCCGCGAAAGACTTCGATATCTCCAGGCAATATCTCAATTGTGCTCTCTTTATGATTCAGGGCATCATCAAATAGCAAATGGAGATCGCTTTTCAGTCCCTCGGACAGTTTTGCCAGCTCTTTTAATGTAACATGGGGCAGAGTATTCAGAGCCTCCAGCATGATTAAAAGAAGTTCTGCAGTGACATATGCGTCACTGTCTGCTTGATGTGGCCGATCATGTCTAAGGTTCTCCTTTGCAGCCAGATCAGTCAATTTAAAGCTGTCAGCTGTTGGATACAGAATCCTTGCCATCTCAACAGTATCAAGTACAGGACCATAAAATCCTTCACAGCCGGCATTTAATAACTCGTCCTGTAAAAAAGAAAGGTCAAATAATACGTTATGAGCCACAAAATAAGCGTCTTTAAGCATTTCTGTAATTTCGGGGGCAATTTCCGAAAATAAAGGCGCATCCTTGACCATTGAATCTGAAATACCTGTAAGTTCTTCAATGAATACAGGGATATCCTGCAATGGATTTACCAAAGAAGCAAATTGGCCAGTAATCTTACCGTTTTCGATCACAACTGCTCCAATTTGTATGATGCGATCCCCTTTTTTAGGGGAATTGCCCGTCGTTTCTAAATCTATTACAACATATTTTTGGCTCATTCATTTACACCTCTAACATTCAGTCAAACAAAAACGTAACATAAAAAGAAAAAAAGCGAAAGCAGAATACTGCATCAGATATGGGTTGGAAGTAAAGCTCTTGTTCATTATTTTTTAAAGTTTCCTGCAAGGATATGTATGAAAAAACTCCCGACGACGCGGGAGTTTTTTTTATATCGTTCATATGAACGGAAAATATCAAGTGAAAATTGTTTCCTATCGATTGGAATTATTGAAAAATCGTTCTTTCAGGTTCAGCGTGAAGCATTTCAACAATCTGGTTATTTTCATTCATCAAGGCGACTTTTGGCTGGTGAGTCGCTACTTTTTCTTCTGCCACCAAAGCGTAAGAGATAATAATAACTACATCACCCTCATGGACCAAACGTGCCGCAGCACCATTAAGACAGACTACACCACTGCCTCTTTCGCCAGGAATGATGTAAGTTTCAAAACGTGCACCGTTATTATTATTTACGATTTGTACTTTTTCATTAGCAACCATACCGACAGCATCCAAAATATCACTATCAATCGTGATGCTGCCTACATAGTTCAGATTAGCTTCAGTAACTCTTGCTCGATGTATTTTAGCATTCATCATGGTGCGAAACATGGAATGAATTCCCCCTAATAAGTTAAGTTATTCTATTTCTAATATGATATTGTCAATCAGCCTGGCTTTGGTAAATCTCACTGCAAGAGCGATAATGATTTTCCCACTCAGTGTTTCCAGCTGTTTCAACTCAGGATAAGAATAGATTTCTATATAATCAACTTCTGCATCGCAATGATCAGTTATATGTTTGTTAATCAGACTGACGATGTTTTGAGGATCACGCTCTCCGCTCTCAATAGTTGCTTTTGCTAATTGAAGACCTTTATTAAGTTCAGGAGCCTGTGTCCGTTCTTCTTTTGACAGATAAACATTACGCGAACTTTTGGCCAGGCCATCTTCTTCCCTGATTGTATTTACTGGTACTAATTCAATTGGAAAGTTAAAATCCTTGATCAGACCTTCTACTACCGCAACCTGCTGTGCATCCTTCAACCCGAAATAAGCACGATCAGGCTGAATAATATTAAATAATTTCACCAACACTGTGGCTACACCATCAAAATGTCCTGGTCTTGACTTGCCGCAAAGAACATTTGTCCTTTGCTGAACGGTAATTTTGTTTGATGCTTCTTGAGGATACATTTCCTCTGCAGATGGATAGAAAATAAAATCGACACCTTCTGCCTCAGCTGTTTTGTGATCCCTGTCAAAATCCCGAGGATACGCATCCAAATCCTCAGTTGGGCCAAACTGAAGCGGGTTCACAAAAATACTCAGTACCAAAATATCATTTTGAGGCCGTGCTGTTTTCATAAGTGACCTATGGCCTTCATGCAGAAATCCCATCGTTGGTACATATCCGACTGTATGCCCCTGAGCTTTCAGAGCGGTCATTTCCTTCTGCATTTCAGCTATTGTTGTGATGATCTTCATTCTCTTCCTCCATACAGTGCCTGCAATTCCTCTTCCTTCATTGTAAAACTATGCTTATCTTCAGGAAAGGCGCGCAGCCTCACTTCCGCTACGTACGAATTCAATCCTGAAGCGATCATTTCATTTACATTTGTATATTGCTTAACGAATTTAGGAACACGTTCTACTCCATACGTGATGATGTCATGGTAGACGAGCACTTGTCCATCTACATCCATTCCTGCTCCAATACCTATTGTAGGAATCGTCAAGCTTTCTGATACTTGTTTTGCAAGCTGTTTGGGGACACATTCGAGCACAACAGCAAAGGCTCCAGCCTCTTCACATTTTTTCGCGTCCTCTATCAGCTTCATTGCAGCATCAGCACTCTTGCCCTGTACTTTATACCCTCCAAGTACACCAACAGACTGAGGAGTCAAGCCCAGATGTGCCATGACAGGCACTCCCGCTCTCGTCAATGCCCTAATATGATCAATGACGTCATCGCCGCCTTCGACCTTTACGGCATTTGCACCGGTTTCCTGCATGATTCTTGCTCCGTTAATAAGCGTATCTTTAATTGAAAGATGATAACTCATGAAAGGCAAATCCACGACAATAAACGTATTGCCAGCTCCGCGCCTGACTGCTTTTGAATGATGAACCATGTCCTCCACCGTGACTGGAATTGTCGAGTCATATCCGAGTACAACCATGCCTAGAGAGTCACCGACAAGAATCATGTCAGCTTCAGCCTGTTCAGCATGCTTAGCAGAAGGATAATCGTAGGCAGTCACCATGACGATCTTGCTGCCGGTCTGCTTCATTTTTAAGAAATCAGTCGTTTGTTTCATTTTCATTCCTCCTTTTTCTTAAGAGGCGATAAAACAATTGGACAATACTGGACACTAAAAAAGGACCCATCTATGTCAGAAGGACCCTTTGAAGCCATGTACTTGTTTCATCCCTCTGTCCCAGTCCGCTATCGGATCCAGGCAGAAATATTTTATTATTTTGTAAGAAAGTCAGGTGCAGTTCTTGCGATACCGCCCAGAATGATTATAGCAAATGGCTAATATTTTGGCTACTTAACAAAATTATTCATCTATTTGAATATCAGCTGAATAGATATTATGGACTTTCCCGGTTGAATCTACTATTAACAGGACACCATCCTCCGTAATGCCAATGGCCTTACCCTTGATTTCCCCAGTTAAAGTACGTGCGGTAATTGCCTTGCCGATACTGACAGCATAGCTTTCCCACATCAATTTTATCGGGAAAAACCCTTTTTCCAGATATAGTATATAAAGCTTTTCCAGCTTTTCCAAGATTGCTCGGATCAGCCTTTCCCTGTCGACGATGCTTTTGCTTTCAATCGAGAGAGAGGATGCAATTTTTTCAAGATCAGCAGGGAAGTCCTCTTTCTTTGTATTCACATTGATGCCGATACCGATAATGATTGAATTAATTCGGTCAGCTTCCGCTTGCATCTCCGTCAGGATACCTGTAACTTTTTTTCCATTAATCAAAATATCATTTGGCCATTTGATTTCCGGAAGTAAACCAGTGACTTCTTCGATAGCCTGGACCACCCCTACCGCACTGATCAGTGTCAGCTGGGGAGCTTTTGGGATAGGCAAATTGGGCCGAAGAATGATGCTCATCCATATACCTGTATACTTTGGAGAATGCCATTTCCGGTCCATCCTGCCTCTGCCTGCAGTCTGTTCCTCCGCAATCACGACTGTTCCTTCTGCGGCATTCTCATACGCAAGTTTGTAGGCTATTTTTTGGGTCGAATCGACACTATCATGATAATGAAGATGTCTTCCTAAAAAATTTGTTTTTAGGCCAAGGTTGATTTTATCAGCACTCATCTCATCGGGAATGGAAACGATTTTATATCCTTTTCTTCTCACTGCTTCGAATTCAAACCCTTCCTTGCGTAGTTCTTCGATATGCTTCCAAACCGCGGTCCTCGAGCAGCCAGCAATATCCGCCAAGTGCTGGCCAGACAAAAACTCAGATTCGGTATTCGTAAAAGCCTCTATCAATTTTTTTCTGATTTCAGATTGCTCAGCCATACCCTTATTTTCTCCTTCTCATTTTGAACATCCCCAAAAATTACAGCCTTTTCGATTTGCTCTAACAGCTCTTTTAGCCATGGGCCAGGATTTTTACCATGCCAAGCCATCAAGTCATTGCCTGTTACATTCAGTTCATGCCTTTCCTTTATAGGAAGAGAGTTAAATATCTGCTTAATTCTGTCTGTGCTATTGATTTTTCCAGGAAACAAGGTCCGGTATACCCTTTCACAGCTTAAAGCGTTGTTTAAGCCTGCCTTGTATACTGATTCCTCATTCCACTGTTCACCCAAGCGGTATAATAAAAGGGAAAGGAGTTGTTTTAATAACTTAATCTTTTGTACCGGAAGCTTCCAGCCTCTTAAAAAAGCATCTATTTCTTTGCTATTCAATTGCAATTCATATAATAACAAAACCCATGATTCATTTAAATCAAGTTCTGATGAAAGCCTCGCTGAAAATTGGATTAAGGATTTTTCCTGATGAACCAAGCCAGGCAAGTATTGATACATACCACTTTCCACCATTAACTCTGCAGCTTTCGCACAGTCCCGACCAAGGAGCATCTTTTCAAATTCGACTGTTTTTCGTTCTACTGCGATATTTTCAAGCAAATTACAATGCTTCTGCAAAGATTTAAAGGTATTGTCTTCAATCGAAAAGGACAATTGTGAAAGAAATCTTACAGCCCTTAGCATTCTTAAAGCATCTTCCCCAAACCGTTCATCTGGATTGCCCACTGTCTCAATCAGCTTTTTATTTATAGATTGCTTGCCTCCAAAGGGGTCGATGATATTCCCGTCCTTATCCATGGCAATCGCATTCATCGTAAAATCCCTGCGCTGCAGGTCTTCGGTCAGCGATCGAATAAACAACACTTTATCAGGCCGCCTGAAATCGGAATATCCTGCTTCCGAACGAAAAGTTGTAATTTCATATGGAGAACCTTTGTAGTGGACTAGAATCGTTCCATGCTCAATCCCTACATCGGTCGTTTTTGGAAAAATCTTTTTCAATTCATCTGGCAATGCGGAAGTGGCGATATCTACATCTGCAATCTCGCGGCAAAGTATATGGTCTCTGACAGAACCACCAACAAAATAGGCTTCATAACCACCGTTCTCAATCAAATTAAGAACAGGGACAGCTTTTAAAAAAGGATTGCCAATCATCGTCCATCCTGCCCCACTAATTGATAGTAAATGTTTTCATATTCAGAAACGATTTGTTCAGCACTAAACCTTTTTTCGGCACGTTCCATGGAATTAGCTGAAAATCTGCGGTGTATTACTTCGTTCGATAAAATTTCAACAGCCTTCTCGGTAATGGTCTTAATATCCCCTAGCTCGCAAATATAGCCTGTTTCCCCATTGACGATGACCTCAGGAATTCCTCCTACATTGGTTCCAATGCATGGAACCCCGCAAGCCATTGCTTCGAGAGCCACGAGACCAAAACTTTCTTTCTCAGAAAGCAGGAGCATCAGATCGCTTAATGAATAAAGCTCCTCTACACGTTCCTGTTTTCCAAGGAGTAAGATCTTATCACGGATTCCCAGTTCACCAGCAAGATTGCATACAGTCTTCATTTCCGGGCCATCTCCAACAAGCAAAAGCTTTGCGGGTAAATGCTCTGCAATTCCAGCAAATGCCTGGATCACATCTTGAACTCGTTTTACAGGCCTGAAGTTGGAGACATGTATGACGACTTTTTCGTGCGGAAGAATTCCATATTCCTTTCTCAGTTCGCTGGAATCTGTACGTTTATTAACTCTCGTATCAATGAAGTTATATACACACTCAATGGTTTTCTTTGGTTTGATCAGTTCATGGGTCTGTGAAATCAATGAATTGGACACGGCAGTTACATAATCTGATTTCTCGATACCGAATCGTATTGCATCTGTAAGGGATGGATCATAGCCCAGCACTGTAATATCCGTTCCATGAAGGGTTGTCACGATTTTTAAATCGCGCCCGCTCATTTGCCTGGCTAAAATGGCACATACTGCATGCGGAATTGCATAATGTACGTGTAGAACATCGAGATTTTCCATAACAGCCACCTCAGCAATTTTGCTTGCCAGAGCAATGTCATACGGCGGGTATTGGAAGACAGAGTATTGATTTACCTCTACTTCATGTGAAAATATATTATGATACATTTTCTTCAGCCGGAATGGCAGGCTTGAAGAAATGAAGTGGATTTCATGTCCTTTTTCTGCAAGAAGCTTGCCAAGTTCAGTTGCAACAACACCTGATCCGCCAACTGTAGGGTAACAGGTAATTCCGATCTTAAGTTTTTTCATCTTTTTTCCCCTAACAAATCCTTGTGGATTAACAATGGTTTTTTGGACATAAAGCCCTCGGCAAATTGCACACCGACCTCCTTGCCGAATAACTTTTCCCTTGCCTCTACACTCTCGATATATCCATTAACGAGAGGGGTATCAAAGGTCGACTCCCCTTTAGTAAATTGGCTTTCATAAGCATTTAGTGCTTCTATCTTTTTTGTCATTTCATTAGAGATATCTACAACAAAATCAGGCTTATGGAAACCATTAATCATATAAAAATATAATGTATCAGGCCTGTGGGACGGTAACTCCCTATTTTCATCGTATTTTTTTACGGCGGCCGAAAAGACCGCCTCCTCAACAAGGCGAGCGCAGCTGCCATGATCAGGATGACGGTCATCAAAATAAGGTGCAAACACGATCGCAGGACGGTAAAACCTAATTATTTCCACGATTTTCTTTATGTATTCTTCCTTTAAAAACAGTCCCCTATCAGGCAAATCAAGCGCTCTTCTCACCTTTACCCCGAGAATTCCTGCAGCCTTTTCCGCTTCCTGCAGCCTAATTTCAACGGTACCGTTCGAAGACTTTTCAGCTTTTGTTAGATCACAAATTCCAATTCGTTTACCTTCACTAGCATATTTGGCAATTGTTCCACCCATGCCGATTTCTACATCATCTGCATGGGCTCCAAATGCCAATATATCAAGCTTTAGATTTTCCATCATCATCACCTTGTTTCTTTTCGACTATATTCCGCCAGTCGAGGTCGCCCCGTTCTATACCTTTTATTAAAATTTCCGCTGTTCCCATATTGGTCGCGAGCGGTACAGAATATACATCACACAGCCTTAACAATGCAGTCACATCAGGTTCATGAGGCTGAGCGGTAAGCGGATCCCTGAAAAAGAAAATCGCATCCATCTGGTTATTGGCAATTCGCGCACCAATTTCCTGGTCTCCTCCAAGAGGACCCGATTGGAAGCGCTCGACTGTAAGACCAGTTGCTTCAATTATCCGTAATCCTGTCGTCCCAGTCGCATAGAGTTTATGATTCCTAAAAATTTCTTTGTATGCAACCGTGAACCCCACTAAATCATCTTTCTTTCTATCATGGGCGATTAAGGCAATATTCATGGTCTCTCCCCTATTCAATAATATTCTCTAAGCCGTATACAAAAGAATCCATTTTCATCACTGTATCCACTGCAAGTTTTACTCCTGACATAAAGGAGCTCCGGTTATAGGAATCATGGCGAATTGTAAGGGTTTGTCCATCTGCCCCGAACATTACCTGCTGGTGAGCAATTAAACCTGGCAGTCTCACTGAATGGATATGCATGCCATCATAATCAGCACCCCTTGCTCCTTTAATCGTTTCTTTTTCGTCTTTATGGCCCTGGATTTTCGTTTCCCTTACTTCGGCAATCATTTGTGCAGTCTTAACAGCCGTGCCTGATGGAGCATCCAGTTTTTGGTCGTGGTGCAGTTCAATAATCTCTACATTACCGAAATACCTGGCTGCCATTTGCGAAAACTTCATCATTAATACTGCCCCAACTGCAAAGTTAGGAGCAATAATGCATCCCGTTTCCTGTTCTGTACACATCTGCTCCAGTTCACTTAGATCATCTTTAGAGAAGCCAGTTGTTCCCACTACAGGTCTAACCTTATATTTCAATGCGGTCCTTGTGTGGAACATGCCTACCTCTGGAGTCGTCAAATCGATAAGAACATCAGGCTCGATTTCCTGAAGGCATTTCTCGAAATCTGTATATACCGGTGCCTCACTTTGAGGGAAGCCATCGATTTCTCCTAACTTCTTTCCTTCGTGCTTTCGGTCAACTACAGCAGCCAGTTCATAATTCTCCGTGTCGAGCACAAGCTGCACTGCTTCTCTTCCCATTCTTCCGCGAGGGCCAGCTATAACTATTTTAACGTTCTTCATATATGTATCTCCTTTAATTTAGCTGTCTTTACGTGTCCAGCGATCTTTATCTCTAGTGTTGAACTTAGCCATGACTCTGTCATGAGCAGTTTCTAGATCAATATTTAATGAGTTGGCAAAACAGAGCATGACAAACAACATATCTCCCAGCTCTTCTTCAACTGTTTTTTCTTCTTCATCGTGTTTCTTGGGTTTCTCTCCATAATAATGGTTAACTTCTCGTGCCAATTCCCCAAGTTCCTCGGTCATTCTTGCAAGCAGAGCCAGCGGGCTGAAGTAGCCTTCCTTAAACTGGCTAATATATTGGTCCACTTCCTGCTGGAGGTCTTTAATAGATTTATTTTCACCCAAGCAATTCACCCAACCTTCATATGTATGCTATTCTATATCGATGTTAGCTCAATGGAGAGGCTTTGACAAATATTTTTGATTTACGATGTCCTGTAACAGGAACTTTTCTTCAGATTTTCTGCTTTTTTGTGCAACCCTATCCGTATGATGATTTTTCCTTCTGTTCTTACTATTATGCCTTCATTCCTTTTTTACGGACATCCACTTTTAGAGAAAAACGATATAATAAGCATGGAATGAACTAATGCGAAAATAGCTCCCCGTAAAAGATTGCCCTTGTGACTTATATTTTATATAATAAAATCGCTTTGACTGCTAGAAATATGCATACTCTTGGGAGGTATCATTTTGCTCTATGGCTTAAAATTCAAAAATATATTTTTCATTCTGCTTGGTTCAGCCATATTTTCTTTTGGGCTTGTCCACTTCAATATGCAGAACAACCTAGCAGAAGGTGGTTTTACAGGGATTACCCTTATGCTTTACTTTGTATTTGGATGGTCACCTTCCATAACGAATTTATTGCTGAACCTGCCGCTTTTTTTCCTTGGCTGGAAACTGCTCGGACGAAGTGTCTTTATTTACACGATTATCGGTACAGTGGGTGTATCTATATTCCTGGGAATCTTTCAAAAGTATCAGATTGAAATGCCATTGTACGAAGATTTGTTTTTGGCTGCACTGTTCGCTGGTGTCTTTATCGGTATCGGACTTGGAATTATCTTTCGTTATGGTGGCACGACAGGCGGAGTCGATATTATCGCCAGGCTTGCACAAAAATACTTTGGCTGGACAATGGGCCGAACAATGTTCATGTTTGATTTCGGCGTAATAACTCTATCGCTTATTACATATTTGAATTACCGCGAGGCGATGTACACACTAGTAGTTGTATTTGTCGGAGCGAGAGTCATTGACTTCATGCAGGAAGGTTCTTATGCTGCAAGAGGGGCAATGATCATATCTGATAAAAATGATGAGATTGCCGCGAAAATAATGAAAGATATGGACCGGGGTGTCACCAGTTTAAAAGCAGTCGGTTCATATACGAAAACAGAAAGAAACGTACTATACTGTGTTGTCGCGAAAAATGAAATTGTACGACTGAAGAGTGTGATTAATTCAGTAGACCCCCATGCGTTCGTTTCCGTCACGGTTGTCCATGATGTGCTTGGTGAAGGGTTCACACTTGATGAAAATAAACTACCTTTAGAGAGATAAAAAAATCCGGACATAATGTCCGGATTTTTTATTCGTTTCTTGTCATTCCTGTGTAAATTAATACTAGACGTAATAATTCTAGAACAGCCACTGCTGCAGCTGCAACATAGGTCAACGCTGCAGCATTGAGGACTTTTTTAGTTTCTCTTTCTTCATCATTCCTAATGATTCCGGCAGATACAACCTGGTCCATTGCACGATTAGAAGCATTGAATTCAACCGGCAATGTGATTACCTGGAATACTACCGCGGCTGCCATGAAGAGAATGCCCAACAATAGCATTCCGCTCAGATTTGCAAAAATACCGATCATAATCAGGATCCACGAAAAATTGGAGCCAATGTTAGCCACCGGCACCAGTGCATGCCGAAAACGAAGAAATGCATAGTCCTGGGCATCCTGGATGGCATGGCCTACTTCGTGGGCCGCAATGGCAGCGGCAGCAACAGAATGGCCAAAAAAGTTTCCTGAAGACAAACGCACTACCTTAGAGCGCGGGTCATAGTGGTCACTTAAATATCCTCTTGTTTCTTCTACTCCCACATTGTACAAACCATTATCATCCAAAATTTTACGAGCCACTTCTGCTCCAGTCATCCTTGATGAAGAAGCAACTTTCGAATATTTCTTGTATGTGCCTTTAACTCTGAATTGCGCCCACAGAGGAATTATAATGATAATCGCGAAGTAAATTAAATACACCCGAAAACCTCCTAACAGCTCATGTTGTTTTTTCTATTGTATAAATGCTGATATTCGGTGTCAATTTTTCCGCTCTTTTTGAACCTTCTTCGACTTTTGATTGTCGCCTTTGTATTTTCTCCATCCAACATAAGACAATGTAAGAATAATGATGCTACCAGTAGAAATCATCACCCACCAGAGCGACGGATCCGCTTCATCCTCGGTCATTTCATCAAAAATGGTCTGCAAATCAGATTCAAGTGCTTCAAGTTCTTCCTGGCTTGAAGCTTCAGATAAAACCTGCGGACGGTACTGATCTATGAAACTTACCTTAGCGTCAATTTTTTGGATTGTCTCAGGATTTATGTCAATCTTCATGCTCGGATAAATGACATTATATAAAGACAGAAATGAGTTAAGGTTTGAATGAAATTCGTCGTTATTACCCTCACTTGCAGCTGTTTTTACGTCGTTGAATACCGTCATGATTGGTCCTTCCATTTCAGTCCATAGCGGCTGGTGAGTAGATGCAATAGCATCTATGACAAGTCTGAATTTGGTGACCTTGTTCATTCTTTCATTATGCCCCATTTCAGCATTTGCCATTGCTTCAATTGCTTCTTCATGAGCAACGGTTATAATTCTAAGCTCGTCCATCGAAAATGGCCTGCCATTCCCTGTAACCGTAAGAAACTCTTCTGAAAAATGCTTCAGGATTCTGTTTGCATCATCATAGCGATGAAGCTTGGCCATTTGCAGTGCTTCATCAGAAATCTCATCAAGCTGTTCAACAGGCGACGTTTTTTCGGCATATGCTGCTAACGGTGCGAGCATGAGCAGCACCGAAAATAATAAGAAAAATTTCGCTTTCATTCCTGTCCCCCCTCTAAATACTATTAAAATGTATGATAGAGTGGACAAGGTTAGACCAGATTTTAAGTCTTATCGGAATGTTTTTATAGACAGGGAAAATCTGCCTGGACGCAGACCGAAATAATATCCCACGCCAATTGACAGAATACTGAGCCAGAATGTAAAGTAGCCGATTTGGTCCATGTATAAATCTAGCGAATGGTATCTAGGCATCATCATGAACACATAGTCAATAATTTCATTATGCAGGACAACTACAGCAGCCACAATCAGGTGCCATGCCTTCATTCGGTAAAAAGGTGCATACAGCACACCCTCCACTGCCATGGCAAAGTGCGAGCCCATTAGCATTAATCCAATCCAGTCGAGATGTCCAGAAACAAAAAAAACAAGCATATTCATCACTACAGCCCATATTCCATATTTGAAAAGGCTGACAATGGCAAGGGCCTCCATTAGCGGCCAATTCCTTCCCATTAAGAAAGCTGCCAAAACGAATACAAAAAATAGACTTGCCGTCGGGCTGTCCGGTACAAAAAGCAAAAATTCAGGCGGTGTGTCTACAAGCTGCCATTTATACCAGTAGTATCCATAAGCAGTACCAAATACATTGACCCAAAATAATAACCAAAGTACAGATTTATTGCCCAATAAGGGATATATTCTCTTTAACATCTTGTCTCCCCATTCCAAAGTTTACTATTTCTATTATTACAGTTTAAGGATCAGAAACCAAGCATGCATTCTGTCCATATGATATAAAAGGCTTTATTATTTAATTTATTTTATGGTTGAGGATTTAACATGGAAGTTATTAATATTCGTCTATGCGAAGAAACTAAATCGTCTAACACAAATAAATGATCATTCCAATCCAAGGTACTGAAGTTCAGAAATCCTCTTCATTCCAAGTAGAGCGATAATCCCCGTAAAAAAAGCCTGCAAGTGATCCTTGCAGGCTTTTTGTTCTTATTTACTTAGACCGTCAATGAATTCAGAAAGTGTCTTTAATTCTTCATCAGTTCCTTTGAAGACAGCAGGCATATTACCTCTACCTTCTTTCGCAACTTTAGCGATCTCTTCTGCATTCAGCTTGGTAGCAGCAAGGCTCGGAGCTGTAGCTCCTCCGCCAAGTTCTCCACCATGACAAGAAGTACATGTTTGGGCTTGGGCAATCTTATAACCATCAGAGTTCTTATCGATTTTTACATCAGATATCTCCCCCTGTTTCTTCGCTGCTTCCCAGTCATGGGTTGCAACGGATTCCCAAGTAAGATAGAAAATTGAAGCAATTGCCAAAAGCATGAAACCTGTTGCAAGCGGACGTTTTGATGGACGTCGTTCAGGGCCGCGGTCAATAAACGGAGCAAGCAATAGTGCACCAAAAGCGAGACCAGGTATTACCATAGCCCCGATAACTGTATAAGGACCAGATGCATATGAATATTTTAGCAATTGATATAAGAATAAGAAATACCAGTCTGGCAGCGGAATATATCCTGTGTCTGTAGGGTCGGCAATCCTCTCAAGCGGAGACGGGTGTGCAATTGTTAAGCACAAGAATCCAATTAAGAAAACAGCTCCAACCATCCATTCTTTCAACAGGAAGTTAGGCCAAAACGCTTCCGTTTTGCCAGGGTATTCCGAGTAATCTTTCGGAATATTAGGCTTGCGTTCTGCAGGAACACGAGAGTCTCCTACGAACTTCATACCTTTACCACGATGCATCGAGCAATCCCCTCCTTTTTCCAAATCGTTGGGCGAATTTCCATCCGCACAACACTTTCATTCGATTTTTACAATGGACCAGAAATACCTTGCTTACGAATCATTAAGAAGTGCGCTCCCATTAAGCCTAAAAGTGCACCAGGCAAGAAGAATACGTGGATCGCAAAGAAACGAGTCAAGGTTTGTGCACCAACAATTGTTGAATGTCCAGAAAGCAGAATCTTAACATAAGGTCCAATCAAAGGTACCGCGTCAGCAATCTGCAAAGTAACCTTTGTTGCAAATAACGCTTTCATATCCCATGGAAGCAAGTAACCTGTTAAACCTAAGGCAAGCATAATGAAGAAAATTAAAACTCCAACTACCCAGTTCAATTCACGAGGTTTTTTATAAGCTCCTTGGAAAAACACGCGAAGTGTATGTAAGAACATCATTACAATGACAAGGCTCGCACCCCAGTGATGCATACCGCGGACAATTTGTCCAAATGCTACTTGATTTTGAAGATAATAAACAGATTCCCATGCATTCTTGATGTCCGGAACATAATACATTGTCAGGAACATACCAGACAGGATCTGTATGACAGTAATGAAAAACGTCAGACCTCCAAAGCAATAAACGAACGCGGAAAAATGATGCGCCGGGTTAACATGCTCAGGTACTTCATGGTCTGCAATATCGCGCCACATAGGCGTAATATCTAAACGCTCATCTACCCAATCGTAAATTTTGTTTAACAATGATTACGCCCCCTTCCGTGGTTTGGCTTTTCCTACATAAAGCAATCCATCTTTTTCTTTTGTTGGATATACATCCAATGGTGCCAATGGCGGTGTACCAGGCACGTTTGTTCCATCTTTTTCGTAACGGCCATAGTGGCAAGGGCAGAAGAACTGATTAGGATTCTGCTTATCTGTATTCCATGCTACAACACAGCCTAAGTGTTTACATACTGGTGAAAGGGCAAGGATTTTCCCTTCTTCATTTTTGTAAACCCATGCAGTTCCTGTTTCTTCAGATTCATACCATGCATCTTTTTGTGTAAATGTAAAATTGACTTTTTGCGGTTCATTCGTAATTTCTGCGATTTTCAATGGAGTCGCGATGAAATCTCCCGCTTCTTCTCCCTTAAGCACAGGATCTACGGCAAATCGGACCATTGGCATTAGCATCCCTGCAGCCATGAAACCGCCTACACCTGTAAGAGTATAGTTTAAGAATTGACGTCTTGAAACACGATGCTTACTCACGCTATTCCCCCCTCTATTCCCAAGTTAAGTCCCCAACGGACATAATTTAAACACATTTTAAAACTAGGACATAACCATGATATATCAATCTCATTACAAAATCAATATAATACTATGTTGAAAACATTTTTCGCAGAGATAAACCATACAGGCTTATTCCTCCTGCTCCCATTTTTCGGTGAAAAGCGTTAAAAGCTGCTTAACCTGGTCCTCGACAATCGAAACTTTCTGCTGGTCCTGCATATGCTCAAGCGGCAGCGATGGCAGCCATAAAAGCGTTCCTGATATTTCATTCTCCAATTGTCTCCAGCTGCTATCTGAGGTCACAAAAAACAGGTGCTTGAACTGCTTGTCCAATAAAGTTTTTTCCCACTCCTGCAATGTTTTAAGATTTCCAGAATGGCCTTTTATATACACAAAAGCTGGCAAAAGGAAAATACGGCCCTTAAATTGTTTTTCAAGCTGTCCAGTAAGAATTCCAATAAATTCAGCCATTGATGCACTTTGTTTCATGTCACGATCAAAAGAAACTGGCATTAACGGTATGATAGCCGTATCCACATATTCTGCCGCCTTTTGGTACATTTCAATGTCTGCAGCAACCCACTTCATATAACCAACTCCATCTATCAAATAATCCACTATCTATAATATCATTACTGAATATAGTTTTCGAATGGTTTTGAAATTGCAGGCAAAATAAAAAGCCTGCTATCAAAGCAGACTATGATAAATTAACTGCGCCTATTCTTTTTAATTGTTCAGTCAGGTACGCAAAGGCTTCCTGATCCTGGCTATCCAATGCTTCATCAATCAAGTGCAGCAGTTTGTCTTTCTGGAACTTCTGGATGCTGTCCTCAAGGAACCGTTCCGCAACCATTTTGTCACTCTCACTGATATGAAGCTGCCCGGGCATATAAGGATTTTCTTCCAATACCGCCGCAAACTGGTGGGCTTTGTTTGAAGCATGGAAATTTAACTGGATATAAATCTCTTCTTCCCTGTTCAAACGAATATCATGGAAAGACTTTTCCGCGTCTGTCGTCATTACATTTTCTTTAAAGAACCGGAATGGAACTTCATCTACGCAATGGGTCGACATAACTAATCCCCTAGGGCAATACTGCGCATTTTCAACAAAATGGACTTTCTCCATAAGCTGATCATGGCTCATCAAGTAGTTAAGGATCCAAACACATTCCCGCCTTTTCAGCTGATAATGGTTCAAAAACCAGCGGATAAAATCCTTCTTCTCGTTGACAGATACAGGGGTTGTCATTTTTGAATCCCTCCTCTGCATAACTCAAAAATTTTTTGATTACTGATTTTCCGTTAACCGATCCAACAGTTCCCGGAATTCTTCATTGCCAGGTTCTTTTTCAACTAACTTACTAAAAATTTCGGCAGCCTCGGCCATTTTTCCTTCTTCAATTAAAAAATATCCGAAATCCGTTAAAAATTCTTTGTTGTCTTTAAAGAAAGTATATGCTAGATGGTATTTGTTTAATGCCTGTGAAAAATCTTCAAGGTGCTGATAAGCAACAGCCTCATCCCAAAGCAGCTGTGGTTCTTCTTCTTCGTTCAGGTCTGCTTCCCGGAGCAGGTCCAATACGTCTTGGTGACGTTCCTGCATCAACAATAATTTATTCAGGACAAGTACACATTCAGTAAATCCAGGGTCAAGTGCAATGGATTCTCGCAGCAACTTTTCTGCTGCTTCTTCATCAGGTAGCTTAAGTGCCAGTTTTCCGCCATAGAAATATAGATCCTTGTTGAAGTCATCCTGCTCAATGCCAAGTTTGACAGTTTCAAAGGCTTCCTCGATCATTTCTTCCCGTTCATATGATTTTGCCAAATATAAATATAGGGAATGGTATTCTGGATCCAAAGTCTTTAGTTCTTCAAATTTTTCGATTGCAGTTTTATTATAGCCTGCCTGCAAAGCTGTAAAGGCAAATCCGAACAGAGTATTTATTTCCAATTTTTGATCAATAGCTTTTTCATAATAATGTAGTGCATCTTCAAATGACCCGCTGGCACTCAATGTTTCTGCCATTCGCTGATTAAGATTCACTCCGCCGATTTCCTCACTGGATTTGAGCACTGTCTCATAATACTGTATAGCTTCCATTAGTTTTCCTTGATGTGAATAAAGCTCACCAAGAGCAAAATCAATCACTGGCTCTGATGGAAGGATCCTTTTGGCCTCAAGAAGCTTATTTTCGCTTACTTCATATAGACCTTCCATTTGATAAACATCGGCTAACAGCAGCAAGGCCTGAGGAAATGAGGGATCATCTGCTTTTACTTTTTCAAGGGAAAGAATCGCTTCCTCTTCCTTACCTAACTCAATCCATGTTTCAGCAAGCAATACATGCAATTCTCCTTCATCTGGATAAGTTTTCAAAAGGCTTTCCAGCAATGCTCCCGTTTCCTCCATGAATCCAAAGCGGAAAAGCTCTTCAGAAAGCAGGAACTTTTCTTCATCACTGCCATTGGCCAATTTATCCTTGTAAGCAGCCATCGCCTTTTCAAGTTGTCCATTTTCAATAAACGCAGTTATTTCCTGTACTTCAGCCATCTATATCATCCTATCTTTTAGTTTCAATCATTTGTCGATTTTTTACCAAGCGTTCGTTTTCTTTTACTAGGTTGCATTAACATTTTCTGTTAATTTCCGCTCGAGGCGCTTCGCTTTCAGTTCCAATTAACAGAGTTCGTAAAATCAGAATTATACATTAACACATCCTCTTTCCAGACGCATTAATCAGTGATTCTCTGTAAAAAAACCTGGTGTATTAATTATAACATTTTCTCCCTTACCAGGACGATAATAAACATCGCGGCCGGCTCGAATGACTTTTCCCTTGTCGACCGTGACAGACAGCAGATGGGAACAGGTTGAGAAAAGCCCATTTTCATCATGCATGGCAGTCTCTTCATTTTTCTGGTAGAAATTATAACTTAGTTCGCCACCGCTGTGTAAATTTGATTTAGCTGGAATAATACCAATTTTCTTCAAAATAGCTCTCCGTATAGGACTTAACTCTGCTAATTCTTCATAAACAGCAGGAATTCCTTCTCTTTTCATCCGCTCTGCCCAGACATTTAGCTGCAGCTGCTTCTCTTTTTTATTTTTACAGTCTGGAAAAACTGGTATGATCGGGCTGTTATAGGGAAACATCGCTTCTTTGACCCACCCCCAAGGGATTCGGTCGAGCTCTTTCATATCACCAATTTCCAAAAAAAGCGCAGGAATTTTTGCCTTTTTGCATTTTCTTACAAAAACTGGATTCAACAAACGAGCGGGTATGCTGATCCCAATCACGTAATCGATGGGACTGTCCATCAAATCACTTTTAGCCTGCTTCAATCTCAGATCCAGTTCCCGCTCAAAATGCACCTTAACTGCTGTTAAAACAATTGTACTCCCGCGCAAGAGGAAGTTTTTCAGAAAATAGTCTTTTCTTTCTTTAAAAGGCCCGGCTAACGGGAGATTAGGGTCAAAGAGGACATGGGTAGGGGTCATTATATAAGTATCAGCATCCATTCGCATATAGTTATACTGATTGAAAGAAGGTCTTGCAGAAATAATCCGCTCTCCATCAACCATGAAGCTGGTATTTGATACAGCTTGTCCTTTTAGCACATGGGCATTCTCAATTATATATGTCATAAAACCACTCCTTAATCGGTCTTATGACAAGCTATGCAGAAAACTTAGGAATATAACGGTTCTTTTGATTTAGCTGCTTTCGCATACAATATTGCTTTAAGAGTAGTGTTGACTGAGGCGTAAGGAAGCTCGCTTACGCGAGGATGCATGTTTAAAAAGCTTAAGTGCATCGATTTCATCTTTGAGGTGTTATAGGACCCTTGCTCATAACTACTCGATACGTTTTTCCCTCGTCGAGTTGTCCTCGGAACTCTTCTCATAACAACTCGAGGCGCTTTTTCCTCGTCGAGTTGTTCTCGGACCTCTTCTCATAACAACTCGAGGCGCTTTTTCCTCGTCGAGGTGTTCTCGAACCCTTGCTCCAATCAACTTATATAATCTATTTCGTTTTCAGCGGAATATTTAAATCTGTCCTCTAAAAGGAGTATTTAGGAATTCAGAAACTTAAAATACAGCAAAAGGCCATCCTAAAGTGCAGGATAGGCCTTCCATGGGTTTCAAATGACCATTTCTAGAATTTTATTTTAAAGAATCCAAGTCATCGAAAAAACCAGGATATGATACTGCTATTGCCTCACTATCTTCAAGATATACTTCTTCGCTGGATAAAAGGGCAGCGATTGAGAGCATCATCCCTATCCGGTGGTCACCATAGGTTGATACATTGCCACCCTTTAGGTTTGTTTTACCTTCGATGATCATACCGTCTTCTGTTGCTTCTATTATAGCGCCAAGTTTGGTTAACTCATTCACCACTGTATCAATCCGGTTAGTTTCTTTCACCTTTAACTCAGCAGCATCCTTAATGACCGTCTGGCCTTCAGCCTGTGTAGCCAGCAAGGCTATTACCGGTATTTCATCAATCAGCCTTGGAATTAATTCTCCTGCCACTGTCGTGCCTCTTAGCTGAGAATATTTAATTCTGATATCACCAGCCGGTTCAGCTGAATTTTTATCATCATTTTCTATAGTCAGATCGGCTCCCATCTCTCTTAGGACATCGATAATGCCAGTCCTTGTTGGGTTTAAGCCTACATTCTTAAGCAATACCTCACTGCCAGGGGTGATCGCTCCTGCAGCGAGGAAAAATGCAGCTGAAGAAATATCGCCTGGCACTTCGATATTCGTACCCATAAGCTGTTGTCCTCCACTAACAATAACTCTATCACCCTGTTGCTCGACACTTCCGCCAAATTGCCTGATCATCCGTTCAGTATGGTCCCTTGTCTTAACTGGTTCTATGACGGTAGTTACCCCGTCCGCCTGTAATCCTGCAAGTAAAATAGCTGATTTTACTTGAGCACTGGCCACCGGAAGTTCGTATGTAATACCCTTCAAATTCTTGCCACTAACAGTCAGCGGCGTAAATTCTCCGTTGTTTTTGCCCGTAATCTTTGCACCCATTTCAGATAACGGTATTGTAACTCTCGTCATCGGCCGTTTCGCAATCGATTCATCACCTTCCAGACGAGTTTCGAATGAAAGGCCAGAAAGGATGCCCATAAGCAGTCGGATTGTTGTTCCTGAGTTTCCTACGTATAATGTGTGATCGGATCTCCTCAGCCCGTCCAAACCTTTCCCATGTATCGTTACTTCACTGCCACTCTGTTCGATTTCCACTCCGAGACTGCGAAAACAAGATATGGTGCTTAAACAATCTTCTCCAGGCAGAAAATTAGTCACCTTCGTCATTCCGTTTGAAATTGAGCCGAACATAACAGCCCTGTGAGAAATCGATTTATCCCCTGGGACTTTAATTTCACCTTTTAATGAAGTTGATTTGGTTATTAGCTTTTTCACTGACATACTTCGCTCCTTAATCTGCAATAGAAGTACCATAGTTTGTATGTTTTTGAATGCATTTTTGTGCATTGACGCGGTCTTCAGGTGTTTGAAAACTTATCACAAGCACCCCATATATATCTTCCCTTGTTTCAAGAATGCGGATATTGGTAATGCTGATTCTTTCTTCAGCAAGATATCCTGTAATCTCGGAAATGACACCTGGATAGTCAGGAACATCGACAAATAAATCATAAAAACTAGGAATGGCTCCCTTATCACGAGCTGGCAAGCCGTCCCTGAAATTTTTCGCTGTATCGAAGTAGTCATAAATCAAACTTTCATCACCAGCATGCAACATTTCTTTAACCCGGTCCATCTCAGTATGCCATTCATTAAGCAATGAAATAAGTACAGGACGATTCTGAAGCAATATGTCTCTCCACATTTTCGGACTACTTGAAGCAATTCTCGTAATGTCCCTAAAACCGCCTGCCGCCAGCCTGGTTATAAGTACATTCCCCTCATCTGCCCTGGCAGCCTGGTGCACAAGGGAGGCTGCGATGATATGAGGAAAATGGCTGACTACCCCAGTGAGGTAGTCATGTTCTTTCCCGGATACAATGAGAAATTTGGCATTTGTACCGGACAACCATACCTTCAGCTTTTCTGCGGCATCATTCTGCTCTCCTTGTATCGGAGTCAGAAGGTAAAAGGCATTTTCAAAAAGAAGTTTCTTTGCAGCTGTTATTCCACTTTTATGGGAACCAGCCATTGGGTGCCCGCCTATAAACGCGATCCCCTTTTCTGTTAAGCATGAGGCTTTTTCAGCGATATACCCTTTGGTACTTCCTGTATCAGTGACTAGGACATCTTTCTTGAGCCGCACTTTCGCCAGCACCTCAATAATTTTGGCAGCTGCTTCGACAGGGGTGGCAATGATAATTAAATCAGCCTCTTCTGCTCCGGCTTCGATACTCACGGCTGAATCATCAATGATCTGCAGCATCTTTGCCAAATTGACTTGATGTTCATCTGCATCAAAACCGATGATACTTGATTCAGGATGCTCTTCCTTGATGCATAGAGCCAGCGAGCCGCCAATCAGTCCTAATCCAATGATAAATACGCGGCCTTTCAAAATGCATCAACGCCTTTATTTAGAAATTGCTGTATTAACACGTAAATATTCTTTTATCTTTTCAATTACTCCTGCATTTTGCTCCCGGGAACCGACCGTAATCCTTACACTAGTCGGGAATCCGAGTGCTTTGCCAGAACGCACAATAAATCCGCGTTCAAGAAGAAATTGAAAGACCTCTTGCCCGTCAGCGGCAAAATCAATCAAAATGAAGTTACCTTGGGAAGGATAATAGCTCAATCCAGCTTCGTCACAAAATTGATAAAACTGTTCAAGTCCTGCGATATTTTCCTGTTTGCATTTTTCAACAAAATCCTGATCCTCTATTGCCGCTATAGCTGCTGCTTGTGCCAGTGTATTGACATTAAAAGGCTCCCTGGCAGGTTCTAGTGCTGCTATGGTTACTTCATTGGCAATGCCGTATCCAACCCTCAGGCTGGCCAGGCCATATATCTTTGAAAAAGTCCTTAATACGATGACATTTTTATAATCCTCAAGCAACTGAAGGGAATCGTGGAAGTCATCTGCAGAAACATATTCGAAATATGCTTCATCCAGCACGACTAGAACATCCTCTGGAACTTGGGAAAGAAAAGCCTGCAAATCCGCTTCTTTTATATAAATTCCAGTCGGGTTATTTGGAGAACATAACCAGACGACAGCTGTTTTCTTATCAATAGCAGCAAACATTGCGTCTAAATCGTGCGCTCCATCTTTTAAAGGAATTTCCCTGATTTCGCATCCCTCAATAATCCCATTGTGTTTATATTGGGGAAATGTAGGAGTAGCCATAACTGTATTTGTTCCCGGAGAAAGCAACCCACGTGATATCATTTGAATGATTTCATCAGATCCGTTTCCAAGAATAAGTTGTTCAGGCTTCACATCCAAATTATCTGCGAGTTTTAAACGAAGGTCTGTCGCATAGCCATCAGGATAAATGGACAATTTACCAGTAAAATTAGCAATCTCAGTCATCACTTTTTCCGAACAGCCAAAAGGGTTCTCATTAGAGGCTAATTTCACAATGTCAGAAAGCCCATACTGTCTTTTTACTTCATTAATTGATTTACCCGGCTGATAGGGAGTTAATTTTAACAACTGCTTTTTCCATCTCATCTTATCCACCTCATCGAAACTACTCTTTAATCCATTATCTAATTAAAGCATTAAAGGATATGTGTTAATATTACACTTTTAGGTGCTAAATAAAAAGTAAATTTTTATAAATCCGGCCTTAATTGCTTGGCGCCTTCGAGATAGATATGCTTAATATCCTCTGGATCAAGCTCCGTATTAATGTGTATCATGAACCTGATACACATTTGAAGTGATTCTGGAACTGGCAGTTCTTTCATGCACATTACTGGAACATATGTCCATCCCTCGATGTTCCTTAAAGCTTTCGCAGGAAAAACAGCGTTGACGTCCTCTGTTGCGGATATAAAAATGGAGGCTACATCATTTGGGGAAATATTATTGGCACTGATCGCCGCTCTAAAAAGCCTTTCGGCTGCAGCAACGATTTCTTCCTCAGTGTTTTGATTGACCGTTATGGCCCCCCTTACTCCTCTAATCATATTATTCCCCCTCTTCCATAAATTTCTTTAAGCTGTTCAGCAATACTTTTTCTTCTACTTCCGAAACGACAGGGTCGCCGACCTGCTGCAGAAGCACAAAGCGAATAGTCTTTCCTACTGCTTTTTTATCCTGTTTCATCCTTAGGAGCAGGCGATCGATTGAAAGGCCGCTTGGCAATGATGTCCTATAGCCAAGTCTTTGCAGCCACATTTTAAATTCTTCAAGGTTAAAGGCAAGTTTGAGCACTTCCCTGCTTAATTCAATGGCAAATAACATGCCTACAGCCACTGCCTCACCATGTGTTATATTTCCGTATCCAGCTTCCGCTTCAATCGCATGACCGAGTGTGTGTCCGAAATTCAAGAAGGCGCGAATCCCGTTTTCATGTTCATCCTTTGCCACAACGGACCCTTTAATTTGGATACCCTTTGATAAGAATTCCAGCATTTGAGGATACTCAATACTTTTTAATGATTTGATTTCTTCCCTGAGCCAATGATAAAAACCTTCACCTGATATAAGTGAATGTTTTATCACCTCAGCGAAACCGGATCTTACTTCCTTTTCGGGCAAGGATTCGATAAATCCCAGGTCATAAATGACTGCTTCTGGTTGATGAAAAGCGCCGACCATGTTTTTCCCTAATGGGTGGTTGATTGCAACTTTTCCTCCAACAGCACTGTCATGGGCTAATATCGTAGTCGGTACCTGGATGAACCTGATGCCTCGCATAAAGGTTGCTGCTACAAAGCCTGCCAGATCTCCAACCGCTCCGCCACCAAATGCAATGATCAGAGACTTTCGGTCAAGTTTATTTTCAAGTGCTGCAGAAAGACAGTCGTAGTACACATCAAACGTTTTTGCCTTTTCCCCGCTTGGAACTATTTTTTCAATGAATCGTTCCAGCCCAGAGTTTTCCCTGAAGTATGGGAGATAAAGGTTTGCAACCGTTTCGTCCGTTATGACCATAACGGACGTATACTTAGCTTCAGCTCCATTACATAGCTCTCCCAGCATCCTGAGTGCTCCATGTCCTATGTTTACAGGATAGGATTTTGTGGTTGTATTTATTTTTATCTGCTGCATACTTAAAAATCCCTCGCGGTTCTTCTCTGCTCCTCTATTGAACTTAACAGAGTCTCGAAGCGATCAGAGTAAAATTGTTCTACAAGCGCTGATGCAAGTTCCCATGCTACAACATTTTCTGCTACAACTGCTGCTGCTGGTACTGCACAGCTGTCCGATCTTTCAATGCTTGCAGCAAAAGGTTCTTTAGTATCGATATCGACACTCATCAATGGCTTGTAAAGTGTCGGAATCGGCTTCATCACTCCGCGGACGATAATAGGCATCCCGGTTGTCATGCCGCCTTCAAACCCACCTAATCGGTTTGTTTTGCGATAATAACCCTTGCCTTCCTCCCACGCTATTTCATCATGAACCTGACTTCCAGGCTTTCGTGCAGCTTCAAATCCAATACCTATTTCTACACCTTTAAAAGCATTTATGCTCATAATAGCAGAGGCTAGCTTCGCATCAAGCTTTCTGTCGTAATGGACATAGCTGCCCACGCCTGCTGGCATTCCTTCCGCTATTACTTCAACGACACCGCCAATCGAATCGCCATTTTTCTTAGCATCATCAATCGCTTCCATCATCTTCAGGCCAGCTTCAGAATCAAAACAGCGCACCGGGGATTCTTCTGTCACTTCCTTCAATTGTGAAAGGGATGAAAAATCCTGGTTTCTTGCTTTTATGCCCCCAATTTCAACCACATGGGCAGCTAGCTCAATCCCAAGTAAACTTAATAATTTTTTTGCTGCAGCACCTGCCGCAACTCGCACTGTCGTTTCTCTGGCGGACGACCGTTCAAGGACATTTCTCATGTCCCTGTGACCGTATTTCAATGCACCATTTAAATCGGCATGTCCTGGACGTGGTCTGGAAATCTTTCTTTTGACTTCCTCAGGAGAATGTTCATTAAGTGGTTCCTGTCCCATTATTCCTGTCCAGTGCTTCCAATCATTATTCTCAACAACTAGTGCAATCGGAGATCCAAGTGTCAGGCCATGTCTCACCCCAGAGGTAATCTGCACTGTATCTTTTTCTATTTGCATCCTTCTGCCGCGCCCATGGCCCTTCTGTCTGCGTGAAAGCTCTTCATTTATATCTTCAGCTATCAGTGGCATACCAGCAGGCATACCTTCTATAATGGTTGTGAGCTGCGGTCCGTGTGATTCCCCCGCTGTTAAATATCTCATACGCTTTCCCCCTTCAACTCGCTAAAGGATTTGTTTTAATATATCATACAGTTCACCAGAAAAATAGCAATAAATTAATTATTTCGAAATTTTCCTTGTACTATTTTTGGAATGAAGCCATTTTACCATGAAGGGAAAAGACTCGCAAAAAGTCAACCTCCATTTTTAATGATCAGGCTAAAAAATACAAAAAGAGAGCACGGATTACCGGCTCTCCTTGCTATTTCTTTCTGTAAAAAAATGTTTCTGCAGTTTCGAATCCGTATGTATTCGGGTTAAAAATCTGTTCTGTGCTGCCCACAAAAAGAATTCCTCCGGGCTTAAGCGCAGCACTGAATTTTTGATAGAGTTCTTCCTTTGCTTCTTCAGTAAAGTAAATGAGGACGTTTCGGCAGACGATCAAATCAAATGGTCCCCCGAAATGATCAGCCAATAGATTTTGTTTTTTAAACGTAACCGTTTTTTTGATTTCATCCGACACTTTAAAATATGAACCCTCGGGGTAGAAATACTTGTTTACAATCTCTTTTGGCACCTCGTTCAGCGAGCGCTCTGAGTACACGCCAAGCTTCGCTTTTGCCAATACATTCTCATCGATATCCGTCGCAAGGATTTGCAATCTCGATAAAGGCACATGTTTAGAAAGGACCATCGCCAAAGTGTAAGGCTCTTCCCCTGTCGAACAGGCAGCACTCCAGATTTTAGGGTTTGAATTATTGCTTATAAGTCCTGGTAGTATCGTCTTATCTAAGACATCCCATCTTTTCCCGTTTCGATAGAACTCTGATACGTTAATGGTCATTCGGTCCAGAAACTCATTCAAAAGTTCATAATCTTTGTTTAATGCCTGAAAAAATTCATTAAAAGAAGCAAAGCCCTTTTTCTGATACAGAGAAGTTAATCTCCTCTTCATTTGCGCTTCTTTGTACAGCGCGAGATTTATTCCAGTTTTTTGGTAGACTTTTGTGATGAAACTTTCATAGTCACACGGCATCTTTGTACCCCTTCGTAAATAACTGAAAAAGATTGATATTTCCATTATAGCGGATTTAAAGTCAATTAGAGAGACATTTTTTACCGTTAGTCTCTTTTGGAATTGTCTGTTGATTTCCGCTCCAAGCAGTCATTTTCCGCGGGTTGGGCGAGAGCTCCTTCAATAACAATCTTTTAGGAAAAAATCCCAAAATAAAAAGGGCACTTGTGTTTACAAGTGCCCTGGTGGTTTTTAGTAAACCCACTCGTTGACTAATTTGCTGTACTCAGCCAATTCTTCTGGCTTAAAGAATAATCCGATTTCACGCTCAGCGCTCTCAGGTGAATCGGAACCGTGAATGACGTTCTTTCCTACTGTTACGCCGAAGTCTCCGCGGATTGTTCCAGGAGCAGCGTCCTTAGGATTTGTAGCACCCATCATCTGGCGAGCTGTTGCAATAACATTTTCACCTTGCCATACCATTGCAAATACAGGACCTGAAGTAATGAAATCTACTAATTCGCCGAAGAATGGACGCTCTTTGTGTTCGCCATAATGCTCTTCAGCAAGTTCTCTTGGGATGTTCATTAGTTTTGCGCCAACTAGCTGGAAGCCTTTCTTTTCAAAACGAGCAACAACTTCACCAATCAGGTTACGCTGTACACCGTCAGGCTTGACCATTAAATACGTCTTTTCCATGAGTTCCACTCCTAATTCATCTATGTATGTGAACCGCTTACAAAAGCAACCCTTGAAAATAGTATCATTTTTTTGAAAAATTCGCAACTTGCTAATACTTGCGTTTTCCAATAAATTTCGCAATATCCTGCAATGATTTTTTCGCCTTGTTTGGCGGGAGTTCTCCGAGAATCGACAGCGCCTTATCCAGATAGCGATCACTTAGGTTGAGAGATTTTTCAATCGCACCGGAATCCTGGATCATGTTCAGGATTTCATCAAGCTCCTGCCTATTCATATTTTCATGGACTGACATAATCTTCGTACGGATTTGCTCATCCTCCATCGCATACAAGACTGGCAGTGTGATGTTACCTTGCAGCAAATCACCCCCAGCTGGTTTTCCAAGTTCTTTTTCAGTGCCCGTAAAATCCAGGACGTCATCGGTAATTTGAAAAGACATTCCAACATAGTAGCCAAATTGATATAATTTGCGGTGGTCTTTTTCCGGAACTCCTGAAACAACTGCACCAAGCTGGCAGCTGGCCGCAATCAGAAGTGCTGTCTTCCTTTTTATTCTTAGCAGGTAGTTGCGCAGGTTTTGTTCAAAATTATATTTATCTTTTATTTGCTCGATTTCCCCTACACTTAATTCGACAATCGTATCAGAAAGTATTTGGTGGGCGAGCGGATTTTCGATTTTTGTCATAAGCTCAAGAGCCCTTGCAAAAATATAATCCCCAGTGTACATGGCGATCCTGTTATCCCATTTTGCTTTAATGGTAGGCTGGCCCCTGCGCAATTCAGCGTCATCAATGACATCATCGTGTACTAGGGAAGCCATGTGAATCAGTTCAAGTGAAACAGCAACATTCTTGATCACATTAATATCGTAGTTGCCAAATTTGCCTCCCAGCAGCACGAATACTGGACGGATCCTTTTACCGCCTGCCTTGAGCAAATGCAGGCTTGCCTGCCTGAGCAGATGAGATTCTGCTTGAATGGTCTCTTCCAGTTCTTTCTCAATCAACGTTAAGTCCGAACTTAAATATGTATACAACAGTTTCATTTTCATAATATCCACCCAGCTTTTGCATCCTTTCCCGGCTCTAGTGAGGAAGCAGCCAGTCGGCTTACACAACCATAAAGTCTGCCAGGTAGGAGGGATTTTTTATGCTAGTGGGCTGTTATTTATCAATAATAAACAATCTCCCATAGCTATATATAAAAAGTTATTATTTCGGTTGTCCAGCAAAACTACGTAAACTTAGACTTATATGATAAAACGTATCTCCTGCTTTATTCAATCCCTGGCTGCACGAGATTGAAAAAATTGTAAAGAAAGTCTAATTAAAAACAGGCCGTCCTTCCTTGCCGGGCAAATAAGAAAAGGGCAGCCACGATCGTTTATTTTTGTTTTCGGCCAATATGGACAGCAGCCACACCGCCGCTATATGGTTTATATTCTACATTTACAAACCCTGCATCCGCGAACATCCGGGCAAGTTCTTTCATGCCTGGGAAATCTTTAGCAGATTCCTGCAGCCACGAATATTCGTTATAGCTCTTTGCAAAAAGCTTGCCAAACATAGGCATGATAAACCTAAAGTAAAAACGGTATACCTGTTTGAAACCAAGCATGGTAGGCTGTGAAGTTTCAAGGCATACGGCCATCCCACCGGGTTTCAACACCCTGTGCATTTCCCGCAGCACCTGGTTATAGTCGGGAACATTCCTTAAACCGAAACCAATTGTCACATAATCAAAACTATTATCTTCAAACGGCAGCTCCATCGCATTGCCATGTACGAGAGTCGCTTGATCCAGTTTTCGTTCAATTAATTTTTCTTCGCCAATCTTCAGCATGTTCTTGCTGAAATCAAGACCAACGACGCTGCCTTCCTTGCCAGCAGCTTCTGCTAGCGCAATTGTCCAATCAGCTGTTCCGCAGCATACATCCAGGGCTTTAGCGCCTTTTGGGACATTCATTTTTTTCATCGTGTCATTGCGCCATTTAATATGCTGCTGAAAGCTGATGACGGAATTCATTTGATCATAATTTTCATAGATTTTTTCGAAGACACCATGAACTCGTTCTTCTTTCGATTGCTGCATTTCTTTTACCCTTCTTCCGCGAATTTTTTAGACATGGACTGGTGCTGGCCCGCGATCAGCTTTAACCTGTCAGCAAGCAGGCTGTTCATTCCGGGAAGCCTGTTTAAAGCTGTATCTATCATCGTCAATGAAAATTCAATATAACGAGTACAAATTGATAATAAGTATTTTTGCTGTTCAGAAGATAATTCCGTAGAGCTTTGATCCACTTTTGGCAATGCGATTTTCTTTAAAACATCAAAAACCAGCGATCTGCCCGTTTGGAGAAACATTTTTTCTTCTGCAATCAATCTTTTAACAAATAGCCAATTTGCAGTTAAATCATGCCATTCTGCAGCATGGAAGTGATCCGCTATTTTCCCAAGCAGTGTGGATTCAATCAATTTAACACTGTGCATCAATTTATCAATTGCTTCTGCTTCTTTTTGATAAACCGATATCTTATGCTCATTAATTTCCTTTACACCTGCTGCCAATTGCTTGATCATTTCTATGTCATCAGTTTCTGCGAGTAGTTTATAATACAGGCCACTAAAATAAATGCCTGCAAGCACTGTTAATTGGCGTTTTTTATGGCTATCGTCTTCTTCACTAGATTGTGTGTTCTGGACTTGCTCATGGGTATCAAGGGCAATTTGCAGGAGCATTGCGGTCACAGTATAATTCTCAATTTGTTCCTGCTTTACTCCGTACTGATCGAGTAATGAAATAAGCAGCAAGATCTTATCATCATCGATATAAGGAGATTCTACATGCTCCAGCAAATAAGGATGCGAAAGTTTCTCGAGAAGAAGATCTCTGATGCCATCTAATTTGTTTTGTAAGTCTAGCAAATAAATCACCCTTGTTCCCCTTATTTAAATTGGATTGCCGGCAGCGGGCAGAAATTGTCGAATTAAGAAAAGCGCAAGCGCCTTGACCAGCCCCGACAAGCGCTGGCCGAC
>NZ_JBALQL010000006.1:275386-327648 GCF_036964885.1 Bacillus sp. JJ1122
AGGCGCTGGAGCTAGACAAAAATAAAACAGACATAAAAAAAAGCGCCTATATAACTAGTTTGCAGTTGTACCGAACATTCCAAGGCAGTGACAATTATATCATAAATGGTATTAACATGGACGTGATATTATAAATTAAAAGCCAGTTACCGAAAAATGAGCGTATTTTTGTAACAAAATAGTTAAAGTTAGACTATTTATCTCTTTTCGCTTTCAATTTCTCCAAACGGTGTCACGATCTTGGCATGCCCTCTGATTTTGATTGCAGATGTATGTTCTGTAAACTGTGCGATCATGACCTCTCCCTTATCAAGCTTTTCAGAATGATGGAAACGAGTATCCGTTCCTCTTGTAAGCCCAATTACATTCACTCCATCTTCAATAGCCTTTATTACTACGTAATCCGTATTTACACTTGGTTTCTTATCCATTATTATCCCCCTTACAGGAAAAATAAAGCATCAAAAGGCTAAAAGAATTACTTTTAGCCATGATTACCATTTTAGCCTTTAATCAATGACAGGATTTCTGCACGAGCGTTTACATCTTCAGCCAAAGTACCGCGTACAGCCGAAGTTACCGTTTTCGAGCCCGGCTTCTTGACTCCTCTCATTGTCATACACATATGTTCTGCTTCGACAACAACCATCACTCCATGAGGGTCAAGCTTTTCCATAATCGAATTGGCAATTGTGGACGTAATCCTCTCTTGAAGCTGCGGTCTTTTTGCCACTGCTTCAACCGCTCTTGCAAGCTTGCTAAGTCCTGTTACCTTACCGCCTCTTGGAATGTATGCAACATGTGCCTTTCCGAAGAATGGAACCAAGTGATGTTCACACATAGAGTAAAACGGGATATCCTTAACTAGTACTAGTTCCTCATGATCCTCACCAAAAATTGTTTCGAAGTATTCCTTCGGATCCTGGTTCAAGCCGGAGAAAACTTCTTCATACATTTTGGCTACACGTTTGGGTGTATCAAGCAATCCTTCTCGGTTTGGATCCTCGCCTACTGCTTCTAATATTAAACGTACCGCTTCTTCAATCTGGGCACGATTGACGTTCGACATTTGCATTTCCTCCTATGTCAATAAATCTGATTATAACCGCGCATATTTAATAAGCTATTTGATTATAATATTTTCATCTTAGCATATCCATTTCAGTGCAAGCAAAAACTTTCCCTTTAGCTGGCAAACAAAAAAGGCCGCGATCAGGTCGCGGCCTTTTGCTTAAGCATACGCTCAGTGCGTCGTATGTAATTATTTCACTGCATCCTTAAGCGCTTTGCCAGGTTTGAAAGCAGGCACCTTGCTTGCAGAGATTTCGATTTCGTCGCCAGTTTGTGGGTTGCGGCCTTTACGGGCAGCACGCTCACGCACTTCGAAGTTACCAAAACCGATTAATTGTACTTTATCCCCATCTTTTAATGCATTTAAGATTGAATCAAAAACAGCGTCAACTGCTTTTGTTGCATCCTTTTTAGAAAGCTCACCAGCTTCTGAAACTGCATTGATAAGTTCTGTTTTGTTCATGCCATTCACCTCCTCCCAAAGATATCCCATTGCTCAGAAATAAAGCATTGTTACTACATTTCTAAACAAAACAAATGAATTCTATACGTTGCTTGATGATTTTATTCCCACATGTCGCAAAAAACCGTGAAAATGAAATCAATTTGCCTTAAATCCTTATTATATAAGGGTTTGAAAGCCACAACGCTAATTCTGTTAAAAGATTATCACAATGTATTCTTCTTATCAAGATAATTTCAAGAAATAATGGGAATCTTTTCTTCTTTGAAACATAATTGTAATATGTTAACCCTTTTTACTTACCCGGTCGTAAGTAATTCAAACATTTAATCTAAATTTGAAGGCCAAAAAAATTAGAATGTTGATTTCGGGCTCAGACTCCTACTTTTCCTGAGACTTTCCTTGATGCCGCAGTAGTGAAATACCATCCACTTCAATCAACGGATGGTAAAATTAAAATTGATATTTACCACACCCGTAATGAAGTTTAAATCGTCAAAAACCTCAAATTAACTAAGGGTATTTTCTCTGTAAATAAAAACAAAAAGACTCCCATGAGGAGTCCAATTATAAAATGATTGCAATTAATCCGCCAGATCCTTCGTTTATGATGCGTTCCAGCGTTTCTTTTAATTTATAACGAGCATTTTCAGGCATTAGACTTAGCTTGGCTGAAATACCTTCACGCACAATTGAGCTTAAGCTTCTGCCAAAGATATCTGAATTCCAAATGGATAGTGGATCATCTTCAAAGTCTTGCATTAAATATCGAACAAGCTCTTCACTTTGCTTCTCTGTGCCAATGATTGGCGAGAATTCTGACTCGACATCTACTTTAATCATATGGATTGATGGTGCTACAGCTCTCAAACGCACTCCAAACCTGGATCCCTGACGAATGATTTCTGGCTCTTCCAGGCTCATATCAGACAGTGACGGAGAAGCAATTCCGTATCCTGTTTGTTTAACCATTTTAAGAGCATCTGAAATCTGGTCAAATTCTGCCTTGGCATAGGCGAATTCCTGCATAAGCTCAAGCAGGTGGTCCTTGCCGCGGATTTCCACGCCGACGATTTCCTTAAGGATATCATCGTAAAGGTCATCTGGGGCATACAAATCAATCTCAGCTACACCCTGGCCCATTTCAATACCGGCAAGGCCGGCACGGTCAATGAACTCGAAATCGCTGAATTGGTGGACCACTCTGTCGACATCTCTCAACCTTTTAATATCTTTAACTGTTTCTTTCACTGCTTCCTGATAGCTTTCACGCAGCCAGTGATTTTCACGAAGCACCATTACCCAGCTAGGAAGGTTGACGTTCACTTCAAGTACAGGGAACTCATAAAGTGCTTCCCTCATAACATTTAGCACATCAGATTCCCTCATGCTCTCAACACTCATCGCAAGCACCGGGATATCATATTTATCGGCTAACTGAGCTCTCAGTGTTTCTGTATGCGGATGGTATGGCTGGGCACTGTTGATCACGATGATAAACGGCTTCCCAACTTCCTTCAATTCTTCAATTACTCTTTCTTCTGCTTCGATATAATCCTGTCTTGGAATTTCTCCAATTGTCCCATCTGTCGTGACGACAACCCCAAGAGTAGAATGTTCTTGAATAACCTTCCTTGTTCCAATTTCTGCAGCTTCGTGGAATGGAATTGGTTCTTCATACCAAGGTGTATTAATCATTCTTGGGCCATTTTCATCCTCATAACCCTTCGCTCCAGGAACAGTGTAGCCAACACAATCTACGAGCCTGATATTGACATCCAGACCTTCATCCACGTGCACGGATGCTGCCTGGTTAGGCACGAACTTCGGCTCAGTCGTCATAATAGTTTTACCTGCGGCGCTTTGAGGCAATTCATCTAGCGCCCTCGCCCTGTCTGCCTCATTATTAATATTAGGTAAAACCACCAGCTCCATAAATTTTTTGATAAAAGTGGATTTGCCAGTACGTACCGCACCAACAACACCCAGGTAAATATCGCCGCCAGTCCTCTCGGCAATATCCTTAAAAATATCTACCTTTTCCAAGTGATCCCCTCCCGATCATAGAGTTAGTGGGAATAATATCATCCAAATTAGTAATCTGGGACAGTATATATTTATGATGTTGTCCTATATCGATATGACAATTATTTATTTTTTTACCTCCTTATTTTTTATTCACAAACAAAAGACTTCTAAGTGTCCTTTTATGAGAACAGTTGATTTCTTTTTTAAGACAAAAAAAAACCCTTCTTCTACAATATATTTTGCAGAAAAAGGGTTATGACTATTTCTCTAAAAAGATTGGTTCGCTCGTGCTCTTATCAATAGTGTATGGAGGTGAATATGCAGGTACAAACATCGAGTCGTTTACTAGGATATGACGGATGTCTTCGCCCTCATTCAAATCCAGCTTTGTGGATTTAATCGCCTGATAAAGATCACTCCTGTAATCAACGAAGATCTCTCCATCAGTTGAGATGATGAAATGAAGGTTCTGGTTAGTGAAAGGGCTGGTTGCCACAGGTTCTTGTTTATAGCCGATCTTTTTAAAATCCAGTGTATAGATATTATTCGCTATTTGATCTTTGAAGGGCGGATAGCCGTTTGCTTCAATTCTCATTTTTATTTCACGGATGGTTTCTGCGATTCGTAAATCCAGCAATTTAACCGTAGGGTTTTCCTCAACATCAACGAGGACATATTGGAATATACCGCCGTTTTCATATGCATTTCCTGGCGGTTCAGATAAATATTTAGGTACAATATTTTTAAACTCTATAGGATACTTTTGATAGATTGGTGTCTCAGCATCCCTTGTTTTTATAGGCAAAATACCGCCATTCGCTTCCTGAAATTGTTTCACAGCTGTCTGTACACTATCCAGTTGATCTTTATAAGGAACTTGATTCTGAACAAGTTTTTCTTCCGGATACATGCAGCCTGTCAATGTTATCAAAACAAGGATGAACGGCAGAAAGAAACGGAATTTATTCATTAATACCAACCCTTTAATCCTATGTATTTTATTCGCTCGTCGGCCCGCTGAATACAACAAAAAAGATAATCAGCCCAGCAGTGATCATTAACAAATAGGCAATGACCGCCGTAATAACCTTAAAGAAACCTTTTAGCTTAAATCTGCTCAAATAAATTGCAAGCAATGAGGCAATCATACAGCCCATGCCAATAAAAGATACATACATCTTTAATAATGCCGGTGACAAAATAAACCCCTCCCTTTTCCGAGAAGTATTATAACATAAGCGGTGATCAAATTAATATTCCTAAAATACTTTAAGTAAAGCATTCATTATGGGACTGGAATATGCCCTATTGATCTTTTGACATAAAAAAAGCTGAAGTAAAGAAGGGGCGGACAACTTTACCTCAGCCTATATTGACTAAATACCCTATCACCCAGTTCAAACCACCAGTTTGCTTCGATGCATTTTATGCAAGCAAAAAGGAAATCGCATCCTCGAATGCCTATTTTAAGAATATTATTCTTCGGAAAATTTTTCTGATCAGTTTTTTCCGCCAAGAATGTCAGCTAAATCTTCCATTTCATGTGTTTTCTGCCGGGACATTAAATCGTCTACCGCGTCCTTTGGGTTAACACCATTGAACAGGATGTTATAAAGTGCATTGGTAATAGGCATATTCACGTTATACTTTTCAGCGAGCTGGTGTGCAGCCTTGGTTGTCCTTACACCCTCTACAACCATACCCATGTTCTCAAGGACCTCATCCAGGTTTTGCCCTCTGCCGAGCAGGTTACCTGCCCGCCAGTTGCGTGAGTGGACGCTTGTACACGTCACAATCAAATCCCCAATTCCCGTTAAACCTGAAAAAGTCAAAGGACTCGCACCCATTTTCACACCCAGGCGTGCTATTTCCGCAAGTCCCCTAGTGATCAAGGCAGCTTTAGCGTTATCACCATAACCAAGCCCATCGGAGATACCAGCCGCTAAAGCAATGATGTTTTTCAGGGCCCCGCCAATCTCGACACCTATTAAATCAGGGTTGGTGTATACTCTGAAGTTAGTGTTGATAAATAAATCCTGGATTTTTTCAGCTGACTCCATAACTTTTGAAGACACCGTAACCGTGGTTGGGTGACGCAGACTGACTTCTTCAGCATGGCTTGGGCCGGAAAGCACCACAACACTATCAAGCAGCTCAGTTGGCATCTCCTCTTCAATCATTTCAGAAATCCGCAGCAAAGAATCTGGCTCTATCCCTTTGCTTACATGGACAATAAGTAATGAATTCGAAGGGACATCTGTCATTTTCCTGATTACTTCACGAATCGCCTTTGTTGGAACAGCCATAATGACAGTTTTTACCCCAGTTAAAGCCTCTTGAAGTGAAGAATATCCAATGATGGTTGCAGGCAGAGTAATTTCGGGAAGATACTTCTTATTGGTATGCTGCTGATTGATTTCGTCTATTTGGACAGGATTTTGCCCCCATAGCCGAACTTCATGTCCATTGTCAGCAAGGACCATTGCCAATGCTGTCCCCCAGCTTCCGGCACCGAGGACAGCTATTTTCTCTCTCTTCCGTTCCATTTAAACCACAACCTTTTTATTATTTTCTTTCTCTGGCAAAAATCTTAATCGGAGTACCTGTGAAATCAAAAGCATCCCGAATCCTGTTTTCAAGGAAGCGCTCATAAGAAAAATGCAATAACTCAGGTTCATTGACAAATACAACAAATGTCGGCGGCTTGGTTGATACTTGTGTAGCATAGTAAATTTTAAGCCTCTTGCCTTTATCTGAAGGCGTTGGATTCATTGCGACAGCATCCATGATCACTTCATTCAGAATGTTAGTCTGGACCCTCATCGCATGGTTTTCACTAGCCAAATCGATCATCGGCATCAATGTATGGATACGCTTCTTCGTTTTAGCCGATAAGAAAACAATCGGTGCATAGCTTAAGAATTGGAAATGAGCACGAATCTTTTCCTCAAATTCCTTCATAGTTTTTTCATCTTTTTCAATGGCATCCCATTTATTGACGACAATGATAACAGCTCGTCCAGCTTCTTCAGCATAACCGGCAATATGCTTATCCTGCTCGATTATGCCTTCTTCTGCATTGATGACAATTAGAACAACATCTGAACGTTCAATTGCCCTTAACGCTCTTAAAACACTGTATTTCTCGGTTGTTTCATATACCTTGCCCTTTTTTCTCATACCAGCAGTATCAATAATAAGATATTTTTGCCCATTATACGTTACCTGAGAGTCAATCGCATCCCTTGTCGTTCCAGCGATATCACTGACAATGACACGTTCCTCGCCGAGGATGGCATTCACTAGCGAGGATTTCCCAACGTTCGGACGTCCAATCAAAGAGAATTTAATCGCATCTTTATCATAGTCATCATCCTTTGGATTTGGAAAATGTTTTGCCGCCTCATCAAGCAAATCTCCTAGTCCAAGGCCATGTGAGCCTGAGATCGGAAATGGTTCGCCAAACCCTAGAGCGTAAAAGTCATAAATCATATCTCTCATTTCAGGATTGTCAATTTTATTGACGGCCAGAACTACTGGCTTATTCGAACGGTAAAGGATTTTCGCCACTTCTTCATCAGCAGAAGTGACACCTTCTCTTCCGTTCACTAGGAAGATAATTACATCTGCTTCATCAATTGCAATTTCAGCCTGCTGGCGGATTTGATCTAGGAAAGGTTCGTCTCCTAAGTCAATTCCTCCAGTGTCAATAATGTTAAAATCATGTGTCAGCCATTCAGCTGAACTGTATATACGATCCCTTGTTACTCCAGGAATATCTTCAACGATCGAAATACGTTCACCAACGATTCGGTTAAAAATCGTAGACTTGCCGACATTCGGACGCCCAACGATAGCGATCACTGGTTTCGTCATGAATATCACCCTTTCAAATTCTATTAATGCAGGTCACGGACCTGGCCATAACAATTTCAAACTTCACAGGTTCTCATCATTAGTTAAGACTCTTCCTTTTTCGCCTCCTGGTAGACACAGTCAGCACGAGGAAATAGCCTTATAAAATAAACCCTTCTTAGTATACAGAAGGGTCTGGCTTAATCAGTTTATCAAAAGATGCCGTAAACAGGCAATGAAAACATTTCCTGTCAATGTTTCACAATAATAAAAAGCTCCTCTGTGAGTGCGTGTGCAATCCCATCAAGAATGGCTTCCAGGTTCGCTGCGATAGTTTCCATCTCTTCTTTTGTATCACAATGGAAAACGGCTGTTCCTGATGGTGCTTTCTTTGGGTTTGTAGTGATGACGGCAAGTATAAGCTTCTCTATCATCATTTCCCCGCACCTCCTGCATTACTCTTCTTCTCAGAAGGCATCCTGATTGCATTTTCCAGGGTAGGAACATCACCAATGACACAAATTGCCCTTTCGATATTCCGTTCTTGAGGCAGAACAAATACCCCAACTCTCCCATCATCTAAATCCCTCTTTGCCAGCGGCACAAGCGCAGGAGTTCCAGAATCGCGGTACACTCCAAGTGCTGTGGACAAATCATGAAGTACCGCTTGTCTCTGGCCAAGATTTGCGATTGTGGAACGTGCATTCATATTTTTCGGTTTTAGAATAAATCCCATTCCGTAACTAAGCACTTCCTTTTGCCGTTCAGGAAGACCTATGTTCATAATGTAAATATTATCCACATATAGTCCCGCACCCTCGAATCTCGGTTCAACATATTCAATCTCAACAATATCTTTCAGCTTTCCACCAGACATTAGCAGTTTGCAAATAAAGACTGCCACAATCGCTCCGATTATTCCTGCCCAAATATTGATTAGAAGGTAAGCAAGCGTGCTGACAAGGGAAGTAAATATAACAAGATAATTCCTGCTTTCAAAGGCGATTGCTATCCCTTCAATATATGTCTTGCCTCTAGAAACAAGCTCATAACTGTCGAGTTCAGTGAGGGTATTCCTCTCCATATTCCTCACTTCCCTGAACTGTGAAGCCGCGAGTGTCAAAAAGGTGATTGCCGTAAATTCTTCTTCCATAATGGCTGGACCCGCAACAGTACCAAGCCCTGCAGCAATAAAACCAAGTGCAACATGGATGATCTTGCCATGCAAATATGTTGGGTATTGACGATAATCTGTCCGAAGCATAAAAAGCCTCGCGAGTGTTCCTGTCGCAATCCCGAAAACGATAGGCAATGTGTATTCATTCATGCAGTTTTTGTTCCTCCCGTTCAGCTTGATTAAGCGTACTCCTAGACATAATACCTATAGCCATTTCAAAACCTGACCAAGTTATCAGCATCGCTAAAGAAATGATCAGAATGTCCATAAAGGCTAAAGATGATATTGAATAAGGAAAGTTAAATTGCCAAAGGATCATTGAGTACAATATTTCACCTTGCAAAAATCCTGAAATCAATGCCAAACCCCTATTGTATTTGTTCTTCTGTAGTAAGAGTGCAAGATAAAAGCCAATTGCCGAAATCATGATTTTTCTGTCAAAAAGAACCCAGACCGGATCATACAATTCAAAAAGCAAAAAACTTGTATATGCCAGCATGATAATGAATGAAGAAAGGTATAAATAAAGAAATGATCCTTTCTTCTTCTTCCTTGTCTCTATAAATAAGAACATGGCAATTGAAAATGCAGAGAGGTGCAAATCAAAAATAAACAAATGAATCTTATATGGTGCAGCTACAATGACTGCCAAAAGCCAGAAAGCCAAATTCATCCTAGCGGGATTTTTCTTATCCATAAAAAAGGTAGCCCAAATCCACGCCATCCATGCCAGCCAATTAAAATATAGTCCCTCCATTATTCCCCTCCTATCATTTCCATTATGGCAATTGCTTATGTAAATTAATCTTTTTTGCATAAACTTTTTGCACTGTTCCATGTTAAGAAAAGGGGAAGCGATTTGAAGGTTTGCGGGATTGCTATAAAATCCTGGAGAACTGGTCAAGACTCCCCTTCTTTTAAGCATATTTATCCTTGCTGCTGAACCTGAACTGGTTCTTAGGTGTAGTATTGTACAAAAGACAGGCACACGATGGAAGCCTGCCGTAATAATGGCATTTGAATTTCATTCTAATCACACATTCTCGGGAGGTATAAAAATGGGAAGAGACAGACAGGAAAAGAAGTTAAAGAAAAGCGGCCGAGTGGAATCAGACCGTGACCAGGCATTGCATTACCCAGGAGCAACTAAATTGCAGAGCCCTGAAGAAGCAAGATCTCTAAATGATGGGAAGTATAGTTGAATAGCGTAAAAATAAAAAAACCCTGCAGATATCTGCAGGGTTCTTACACTCAACGACGGCTAAACGCTTTTGTATCAATTCTTCTCTGTTCAAGCCAATGGTATGTATCGCCAGAAATCACCAGAGGAATGCCCTTTAGTTCTCCTATAGTACTAGCACCGAGTGCGGCCATCATCATTGAAATCTCAGTTTTTATTGATTGAATTTCCTTAATAAGTCTTTCAGTCCCGTTTTCAAGCAGTACTTTTAGAAGATAACCCGCAATTGCCGCCGCATCTGCTCCTAATGAAAGAGCTTTTACAATTTCCGCGCTACTTTGGATTCCACCAGATGCAATCAATGAAATTTCCGGTGCAGCTGCTCTACATTCGATAAGTGAAGCGGCAGTAGGTATGCCCCAATTCTCAAAAAATGTCAGCATTCGGTTTCTGCGTTTGTTTTCAATTGCAGCGAAGTTCGTGCCTCCATAACCGCCAATATCAATATAGCGTAGGCCTGAGGAAGCAAGTTCAAAAGCAGTTTCGGCACTAATACCGAATCCAACCTCTTTAACAATTACAGGAACTTCAAGCCTTTGCTCAATCTCCATAATTCGCTGCAAAGCCCCCTGAAAGTTGCTGTCACCCTCAGGCATGGTCAATTCCTGAATGACATTCAGGTGAATTTGGATACCGTTAGCTGCAATCATATCAACTGCAGCTATTGCCTGGTCTACCGTTGCTTCACTGCCCAGATTAGCGAGAATAATCCCATCTGGATGCATTTCTCTTACTACCTCATAAGTCCTGCGTTCTGCAGGATCTTTCAAGGCAGCCATTTGAGACCCTACTGCAATAGCTGAACCAGTCTCTTTTGCAGCAATTGCAAGTTCACGGTTAATTCGATATGTTCTTTCTCCGCCGCCGCCTGTCATTGCGTTGATAAAAATTGGCGAACTTAAAGAAAGTTCGCCAATTTGAGTCTGCAAATTTATTAATGCTAGATTGGTATCCGGCAAGCTTTGGTGAACAAACTTGATATCGTCAAAACCAGTAAGCCGTTTTTGGCCTGTCTCAAGGGCATATTGAATATGGTCCCATTTCCTTTTTGATCTTGACACTATTTATCACCATTACTATTTTAGATTCTTTAGCTTGTCTCCGATCATATCACCTAAACTGAAACCTTTTGATTCCTCTGGAAGTTCGTAATCAAAAGCTTCATTGCTTTCTCTTTCTTCAAACTCCTTCATGCTAAGTGACAATCTTTGATCAGCTTTATTTGCTTCAAGCACCTTCACCTTAACAGTCTGTCCTTCTTTCAGAACTTCATGCGGAGTGCCTATATGTTTATGTGAAATTTGTGAGATGTGGACGAGACCTTCCACTCCCGGGAATACTTCTACAAACGCTCCATAAGATACGAGACGTTTTACAGTCCCTTCAAGAGTGCTTCCTTTTGGAGCTTTTTCCTCGATGTCAGCCCATGGTCCAGGCAGCGTCTCTTTAATAGATAATGAAATTCGCTCATTGTCCCGGTCAACACTCAATACCTTAACCTGAACCTTCTGGCCTTCCTCAACTACGTCAGATGGCTTTTCAACATGCTCGTGTGAAAGCTGTGATATATGAACAAGTCCATCGACTCCGCCAATATCAACAAATGCGCCAAAATCAGTGATTCTTTGTACAGTTCCTTCGATTACCTGTCCAGCTTGGATTGCGGAAAGCAGGTCCTGTTTTTTCTTTCCTTGTTCCTGTTCCACAACAGCACGGTGAGATAGAATCAGACGATTTTTCTCCTGCTCAAGCTCAACAATTTTAAAGCTGAGCGTTTTACCCTTATAATCCGAGAAGTCCTCTACAAAGTGTGATTCAACTAGTGATGCAGGCACAAAGCCGCGTACGCCCAAGTCAACAACCAGGCCGCCTTTCACTACGTCCTTAACCTCTGCTTCAAAAACCTCGCCACTTTCAAATTTCCCTTTAAGCTGATCCCATGCTTTTTCTGCATCTACTTTTCTCTTTGAAAGGATCAATGCTTCTTCTTCAACCTTCTGGACTTCAAGCTCCAATACATCGCCAACAGATACTGCATCTTCAGCCTTTTCAACGTGAAGACTTGATAGCTCGCTGATAGGAATGATTCCATCAAGTTTGCTGCCCTCAATGTCAACAAGGACTTGCTTTTCTTCTACTTTGGTTACCTGGCCTTTGACTCGGTCACCATTTTCAAAATTCTTAACCTCGATTTGATTCATATCTTCTGACATATGTACTCCTCCTTAATCCATGACTGCTGCAAATTTATGCTTTTGTGGCGGCTTCACCACTTTTAAAAACAACATAATTAAACTACTAAGTGAAAATTCTAAAAATATCTCTTCTTAATAACTTCTTACAAACAGGCATATTTGTCAAGCAAGAAACATTACTTATATTGGGTTATCAGCTTTTGAATTTCACTCATAATCAAGTCGGTTGCCTGTTCAGCATTCACCTTGTTTGCCCTGACAGAGTCCATATCAATTGGCTTTCCGTAAACTACCCTTAATTTAGTAAATGCTTTATAAGGACCGATGATCGCACAAGGAACAACATAGGCATCTGATCTTAGAGCAAAGAAACCCGCTCCTGCTAGTCCCTTACCCATTTCACCTGTCTTGCTTCTTGTTCCCTCTGGAAACAATCCTAAAACCTTTGCCTCTTTTAAAATTCCAAGTCCTTTTCTTAATGCTTCCCTGTCACTCATTCCTCTCTTAACAGGAAACGCATTAACGTTGCTTACAATTTTCCCAAGTACAGGCACTGAGAAAAGCTCATCCTTTGCCATGAAATGCACAGGACGTTTGGTGGTAATTCCTACAATAAGCGGATCAAGGTTAGAAATATGGTTAGCACAAAGAAGCACGCCTCCATCCGAAGGAATGTTCTCCTTTCCTATAACCTCGATACGGTAAGTTGGTTTCATTACGGTATTTACAAGTGATCTAGCAAATGAATAAAATGTCAATTTCACCCGATCCTTTCAAGCGCCAATACCATTATTTTTTCGACCACATCTGCGATTGACAAGGATGTTGTATCGATTACAGCGGCATCATCAGCCTTTTTAAGTGGTGCAACCTCGCGCTCTGAATCAATTTTATCCCGAGCGGAAATCTCAGCTTTCAACTGTTCCAAATCTGACTGAAATCCCTTCTGCGTATTCTCGGCATGCCTTCTCTGCGCTCTTTCCTCCACACTTGCCAGAAGGAAAACTTTTACCTCCGCATTCGGAAGTACATGAGTCCCGATGTCCCTGCCATCCATCACTACTCCGCCGTCTTTGGCAAACATTTGCTGCCGCTTCACCATTTCTTTCCTTACCTGCTCATGAATTGAAGCATACGAAACTTGATTAGTCACCTCCGCAGTTCTGATTTCGTGAGAGACCTCTATTCCATCAAGTACAACTTTTTGCCCCGCTTCTCCTGGGAAAAGTTCAATAGTAGTATCATTCAAAAGACTGATCAAGTCTGTTTCATCATTTAAGCTTACGCCTTCTTTTAATGCCTTGTATGTAAGTGCACGGTACATAGCCCCTGTGTCAATGTATACATATGCAAGTTTTTCGGCTACAATTTTCGCAACCGTACTTTTTCCCGCTGCTGCAGGTCCGTCTATAGCAATAGAAATTCGTTTACTCATATTTCCTCCTGGTACAATCAATGTTGTTGCAATATATTTTCTCTCTTATTTTAACACAAAATTTAATTATTCTTCTTTAATCATTTCATTTTTTAGTGAACAATCCTAATTTAAATTATGTAAATTTATAGGAACGATTAAGGTTATCTGTCTAAACTCCGTCAATTTTTAACATCAATTGTTAGATTCACCGATTACAATTTTAACGATCCACATTTCCAAATAAAAAAGCAGGCATAAGACATGCCTACTCCTTGCTTCGTATTGAATTCAAGACTTCTGAATGATTATCGTCAGTTACGCCTTCATATTGGGTAATTTGCTTTAGCTCTGGAAATGCATTGAATTCATGAAAAAACAACTGAGCAATGATTAAAAAGACAAATTGTATAATAGCAATCTTAATTAATATTCTTTCAAATGATTTCATTTCTTTTGCTCCTGCAGCTATTTTTCTTTTAGTATTGGAACAAAAGTTAAAAATTATTCTGTTTAGACTGGAAGTCCTTTCTTTTTCATAGCTAGCTGCCTTTCAAAGCAAAATCGTAAAAGCATCTGTCGTTCCGTTCCGGTAGCCTCGCTAAATTGTACAGACGCTTTATTCATGGGTCCCTGCCCTTGGATGATGCGGACTATCTCACCACGGAATTTCCTGTATTCATATTCTCCATTTTGCATAGGAAGCACAAACCAGCATTCAATCTTCATCCCTGGCTTCAAACTGCTATTTTTGCCAATGAGCAATGCAGCACCTCCTGCACTGATATCATCAGTAACTGTCGTGAATGGAGCGAATTCACCATTAATCGAATGCACTGCAACATCTACGGACGTTTCAACGCGTACATATTGCCTGCGCTGGATTTTGATCAGATGGTCTTTTCCAGGATAAGATAGTACAACCATTGGAATGTTCTGCTTAACCCTTCCTTTGACGTCTGTCTCAAAGTAGTAGTGAGAACCCGATTCAGTCACAAAATTCGCCTTTAATGGCGTTCCTTCTAAAAGAAAAACGGTTCTGTTCGTATTCATGTTAACAGGATAATCAATATAAAGGTCACTGCCTTTTTGCTCTACCAATTTACATTTATACTGCTCGAAATTTTCTGAGTATTTATCCTCAAGGATTATAATATCGCCGATTTTAATCAAAGCTAGCCACTTCCCCACATGTTTTTCCCAATGTCTGTTAGAATTGTTGCATTGCTTATAAAAACTACTACCAACAATTAGATAAGATTTAAGTCTTTTCTAAAAATCCCTATTAGAAAAACAAAATAATCGTTAGTAACTTTCTATAAATATTATGTAATCATTATGACATGGGAGGATTAATTGGTGCAATAGTCCTTTTTAGCATTAATTTCCCTTTTTTAGAAAGGAAATACGAACAATTGGATCGAAGCAATAGAAAAAATGAAAAAGGAAAAGCAATTGCTTTTCCTTTAGACTACATCCTCATATATCGGTTCAGCATTATGCAGTTTCTCAACCTTTTCCTCGGTACCATCTTCGGCATTGATATAAATTCGGTATGTGTCCTCTCCTAAAACTCCAAGGATTTCATAGCACAAAACCTCTGCATTCAGGTCATTTAATATAATTGCCTTTGTCTGGTCCATAATTTTCAAGTTCGGATTTATTTTCGTCTTTGCTTCTTCAACTGAAATTCCTGCCTCAGGTATTTTCCTTGTTTTATGGGATTTCAGATAATCCTCAGCTGAAAAACCAATTATTTCACCATTATCAAGGGCAACTTTCATTTTAATAGCATCAGGGTAGATTCTGACTCCACCCTCGTTGCCAACGAAAGTAAAGACACCAATATTATCATATTGTGCACTCTCGAAAAGATCCAGATTCGTAAATTTGTTGTCCTTCAAAAAGGTGATTGCCTTATTTGAAGCGTCATTAAGGCTTATCACTTGTTTTTTCACATCTCTGTCAAGAAGGAACCAAATAGGATAGCCACCCTTTTTCGTAATGTCCATGCTCGCTTCTAAGTTCGTCTTCGGATTCAGTATGGAGACACTGTAGAAACCGTAATCCGATCCTTTTCCATTCTCTTCTACCTTTACTTTGCCAGTATTCCCAATTGACGCATATCTTCTGGTAATCTTAATCGCATCGTTTTTAGAAATCTTTTTGCCTTGCAATTTTTTAAAGTTTTCATCCCTTATTTGTAAATTGATTTGCGCAGGGCCAAAATCAGTTTCAGAGTAACCTTCTACTGTTTTCTCAACAGTTTTAAAGCCGTCAATGATCGTATTGTCCGTTTTTCCCTTTTCCGTTGCCAGAGCAAGCTCTACATCCATCCACCTCAAGTTATTCTTCAAGACCATATACTGAACTTGTCTTAAGTCCTGCTGAATTTCTCCAGATTGTTTATACAATGTTTTCAGCGTGCCATACTCTTTTTCTGTCAATGGCTCTTTATCTAGATCGCGTATTGCCGCTTTATAACTGAAATTACCAATGTTCGCTAAAAATTCTTCTGTTTTATTAAACGGCAAAAGCGTTAAAGGCAGCTGGCCTACATCACCGTGCGCTTGGGAAGTGATTTTCCATACCTCTGCCAGCTGTGGAGATAATGAACTTCTTGAATTCATTGCCAGCGTTGTACCGATTTTGTCATTCAACAAGTCAATTTGATAGGTCAAGTCATGAAAGGCTCTTTGGTAATTATTTTCCGCATTAATAAGAATCGCTGTTTTTTCCCTATGCTCCTGATAACCCCAATAAGCTGTTCCTGCTATACCAATCACCAGGACAGCAATGGCTATTCCTCTTAGCAAATCAACTCACCTCTATTTACAAAAAATATGTTTTCCGATCTTTTTAATTTGCGGCCTGGACCAAATCCAAGCGCTTGTTGCGGTATCTGGATTGAAATAATAAATGGCATTGCCTGTAGGATCCCAGCCATTAATAGCATCGAGGACTGCCTTCCTCGCCGTCTCATTAGGAGTCAGCCATATTTGGCCATCCGCAACTGCTGTAAATGCTCTAGGCTCAAAAATCACTCCTGAAACTGTGTTTGGAAAAGTAGCGCTGTCAAGACGGTTCAGGATGACTGCGGCTACGGCCACCTGCCCTGTATACGGCTCCCCCCTGGACTCGCCGTAAACGGCATTGGCCATCAGCTGGATATCATTTTGAGAGAATCCATTTGGTGTACTGGCTGCAGGCTTTGAAGCAGGTGTCTGCGGTTTACTTTGGTTAGATTCTCCGCCCCAAGCAATTTTGGCGTTTGGAGTAGCTTTTGCCAGTTTCAGTTTTGTTTGCCATCCAGCAACACCGTCAACCTTCATTCCGAATTCGTACTGGAAATTCCTAAGTGCCCAATAAGTTCCCCAGCCAAAAACTCCGTCAACTTTCCCGCTGTAAAAACCTATATGCTTAAGACGTGACTGAAGCTCAATTACATCGTCCCCCACTGACCCTTGCTGTAAAACTTGGCTTGTAAAGGCATCAGCTCTTTGCTCAATCCCGCTGAAGCGTATAACTGTCAAAATCAATGCCAGTGCGGCCATCAATTTCAAGATTGACCGATAATTCTTCATTGCATGCAACCCCCAAGATGTGAACTTTAAAGATTAACCCTATTTTTTGTAAAGAGATAACTTTTATTCCACAAAAAGAAAAAACTCTCCATTTTTAATTAAATGAAGAGTTTTTATATAGGATAATGCTTTTCGATATGCTTTAGAGTCAAGATCCTTGCTTTTTTCACTTTTCTTAAACCTAGCCACCATAAGAAAATCATAAAAGGAACCATAAGCAGCAGCCAGTTTTCCCTTGTCATCAAAATATAATCATAGATTCCATGCAGGGCAACAGGCAAAGTTAATGAAAGCACTACCCATTTTTTTATTGAATGCTCGGAGAATTTTGCCTTTCCTATATAGTACCCCATAATCACACCAAACAAAGCATGGCTGGATACAGGAAGCAGTGCTCTCCCGATTGCATCCTGAAGGCCATTCGCTACAAGGTAAAAGATATTTTCCGCTGATGCAAAGCCTAATGATACCGATGCACCATAGATAATTCCATCGTATGGCTCATCAAAGGCTATGTGCTGAAAAATAGTATAATAAAGGATAAACCATTTAAAGAATTCTTCCAAAAGGCCAACCGTTCCAAATGCTTTTGTAAAGTCCCCTTGCAATAAGCCTTCTGCAGCAAGAACATATTGAATGAACATAAGTGGAAAAACGAGCAGTGCACCAAATAAAAAGGTTTTGGATACTAGTGAAAGGGGTTCTGAATCATATTGATCCTTTAAATAAAAGTAGCTTAACAGTGCCAGCCCGGGAGCGACACCAGCAGTAACTATTCCCAGCATGCGCTGTCCTCTTTTCAATTTGTTTTTTTAATCGTATCATGATATTAGAAGAAAGAAAATGGATTATTCTTCTTTCTCTACAGGTGATTTGGAGGTAGTAAACTTGAAAAAAAATATTTTATTAATTCATACTGGCGGAACCATCTCGATGAGTGAAGATACAAGCGGCTCCGTCAAGCCGGGCACAAACAATCCATTAATGGAAGGGACAGGCCTTCTTTCAAAACTCGCCAATCTCGTTGTAGAAGAACCCTTCAATCTCCCTTCTCCACATATTACACCAAAAGAAATGATGCAGTTAAAGCAATTAATCGAACAGTACGAGCAAGCGGGCACTATTGAAGGAGCAGTTATTACTCATGGTACAGATACCCTTGAGGAAACAGCCTACTTTTTAGATCTGACAGTCCAGGCAAGTTTTCCAATCGTTGTTACCGGCGCAATGCGTTCAAGCAATGAATTAGGATCAGACGGTCTTTATAATTTAATTTCTTCAATTAAAGTAGCTTCAAGCGATGAAGCTAAGGGACAAGGTGTATTGGTCGTATTGAATGACGAAATTCATGCCGCGCTGAATGTGACCAAAACACACACGAGCAATCTATCCACATTCCAGAGCCCTCAGTACGGTCCAATAGGAATTGTGACTAAAAGAGGTGTCCATTTTCATCACACACCTACGAAACATGAAAACTATTCAATCACTGATGCCGAAAAGAAAGTTGTCCTGATTAAAGCCCATGCCGGAATGGACTCTTCTCTGCTGAAGGCTATACTTGGCCTGGAGATTGATGGAGTCGTGGTTGAGGCATTGGGTCAAGGGAATCTTCCTCCAGCAGCACTTGAGGGTGTGGCAGATTTAATAAAAAACAACATTCCTGTCGTGATCGTTTCACGAAGCTTTAATGGAATTGTTCAGGATATATATGGGTATGAAGGCGGCGGAAAGCACCTGAAAGAACTTGGTGTCATTTTTTCAAATGGACTAAATGGACAAAAAGCCCGTATTAAGCTGCTTGTCGCCCTTGCAAAAACGGATAAAATGGAAGAAATTACCGAGATGTTCATGTTTTAACTATACTTTGGATGCCTGGTTATAGAACATTTATGTACTGTATCTATTACATTATATGTGCCAGCAAAATAAAAAGGCGGAAACAATCCGCCTTTTTGTTTTACTTATTTAAACTCTCTGAGAAATCGCTTCTGCTATTTGTCCTCCATGGAACCGGCCATTCTCAATAAAGATTTCATTTGCATTATTCCCTGCTGCGATTACCCCAGCAATGAAGATTCCTTCTACATTCGTTTCCATTGTATCCGGATTAAAATATGGCCGACCTGTTTCCTCCTCAATTTTCACACCCATTTTCTTTAAAAATGCATGGTCGGGCCGATACCCAGTCATTGCAAAAACAAAATCATTTTTTTGCTTTACAGTATTCCCATAATGTTCATACACAATCTGGTCAGCTGTTATCTCTTTTAATGCGGCGTTAAAAACCATGTTAATCATTCCGGTTTTGACCAGCGCCTCAAATTCTGGCAGAACCCAGGGCTTTATGCTTGGAGAATATTCTGATCCCCTATAAAGGACGGTAACTCGGGCACCAGCCTTCACCAATTCAATCGCAGCATCTACACTGGAATTTTTCCCGCCAATTACCGCAACATCCATATCAAAAAAAGGATGGGCTTCCTTAAAGTAATGAGAGACCTTCGGTAAATCCTCACCAGGGATTTGCATGAAATTTGGATTGTCATAGTACCCGGTCGCGATGATTATATTGGCCGCAGAATATTGACGCTGATCTGTGGTAACTTTGAAACTTGCTTCTCCGACTTTCGTGATTTCCGTGACTTTTTCATATTTATTAATTCTTAATTCTTCCCTTTTCGCGACTTCCCGGTAATATACGAGTGCCTGGTTCCGTTTTGGCTTGTGATTCTCAGTAATGAATGGCACTTCACCTATCGCAAGCTTCTCACTGCTGCTGAAAAAGGTTTGATGAGTTGGATAATGATAAATCGCATTAACGATATTGCCTTTTTCAATGATTAACGGATTGATTCCTTTTTTCTTAAGCGCGATTGCTGCAGCTAGACCACAAGGGCCACCGCCAACAATAATTGTTTGTTCTTTATTCATGTAAGTCTGTTCACTCCTTAGTAATCTATAAACAACCACAGTTTTATGGTGAATAGAAAAAAATCTCCTATCTTTAAATGATAGGAGATTTTTGCATAAGATTCAATGAAGAACCATTTATTAAATTAATGTACAAGCATGGAAGTTCTAAATCCAGCCTCTGAAACGGCTTGCTTCAGCCATTTTTCTGACACCGACCATATATGCAGCAAGGCGCATGTCTACTCTGCGGGTCTGTGCCGTTTCATAAATACTGTCAAAAGATTTCACCATTACTTTTTCAAGTTTTTCTTCCACTTCTTCTTCAGTCCAATAATAACCTTGGTTGTTTTGGACCCATTCAAAGTATGAAACGGTAACGCCACCAGCCGAAGCTAGTACATCCGGTACGAGCAGGATGCCACGTTCGGTTAAAATTTCAGTTGCTTCTAGAGTTGTCGGACCATTTGCCGCCTCAACAACGATGCTCGCTCTGATATTGTGGGCATTTTCTTCAGTAATCTGGTTTTCTATTGCAGCTGGTACAAGGATATCACAATCCAGCTCCAGCAATTCTTTATTTGTAATTGTATTATTGAATAGTTTGGTTACTGTCCCGAAGCTGTCGCGACGGTCCAGCAAGTAATCGACGTCAAGTCCGTCTGGATCATGCAGTGCTCCATATGCATCAGATATACCGATGATTTTTGCGCCTGCATCGTGCATGAATTTTGCCAGGTAGCTTCCGGCATTTCCGAAGCCCTGTACTACGACTCTGGCACCTTCAAGTTCGATTCCTTTTTTCTTCGATGCTTCACGTATACAAATTGTTACACCTTTTGCTGTAGCTGATTCCCGTCCATGGGAACCCCCGAGAACAAGCGGCTTGCCTGTAATGAATCCTGGAGAGTTAAATTCATCTATACGGCTGTATTCGTCCATCATCCATGCCATGATCTGTGAGTTAGTGAAAACATCAGGTGCCGGAATATCCTTTGTTGGTCCGACAATCTGGCTGATCGCACGAACGTACCCGCGGCTTAATCTTTCCAATTCCCTGAATGACATGTCACGCGGATCGCAAACGATTCCACCTTTACCCCCGCCGTACGGAAGGTCGACAATACCACATTTTAAACTCATCCAGATTGATAGCGCTTTAACTTCTTTCTCTGTTACGTTTGGATGGAAACGTATTCCTCCCTTTGTTGGACCCACTGCATCATTGTGCTGCGCCCGGTAGCCAGTAAAGACTTTAACAGATCCGTCATCCATTCTGACAGGGATTTTCACTGTCATCATCCTGAGAGGCTCCTTTAAAAGCTCATACACCTCTTCAGGGTATCCGAGTTTTTCCAAAGCCTTATGAATAACAGTTTGTGTAGATCGTAAGACGTCATGTTTGTCTTCTTTATTTGGATTTTCATTACCGTTTGCGGCTACCATTGATAAACCTCCTAAATCACTTTTGCGGATGTTGTCTGCTTTCATGGATTAGTATACACCTTTGGTTATTTTATGCAAGAAGAAAAAAACACTTTTCAGCATTTTTTGATCACAAAATGTAAACGCTAACAATTTAGGCCTGATAGTTATTGGGTGGATAAAAATTGACTGAATAATAAGACTTTACCGGGATGATAATTCATAAAAAAAAGCCGAAGCTCTTCTCCATTATTTTATAAAATAATGGACAAGAGTTTCGACTGCGTTTTCTTCCATAATCTCGTTCCCGTATTCCAATAATCTATGGATACTTAAAATAGAAGGCACTCCATATTCAGCCATTAGTGAAACGGCTTTGGTAGCGTCTTCCGCTAAAATCCCATTCATAAGCAAATAATAGTGACTCTCCATAAAGTGGAGGCTTCCACCTGGAATACCTGCCTGGTAAAGTCTGTTGGCAAGCTGTATAACATCTTCGATATTGTCAAACTCAAATAGAATATCATCGCTTCCATCGACAGTGACCTGCATTTCAATGATTCCATCATCGAACTGTTCCTCGTCTTCATCCTGCTCGATCATGGTAACGATCATCACCATACCTTGGGCATGCAATGAAAAAATCTCTACCGCAACCGACCCTAAGATTTCCAAATCAAATTCCTCGCTTGCTTCTTCAAGCATATCATGAAAAAGCTGATGCCATTTAAGTGAGTCCTTCCAGATGTCTTCCTTAGTCAATCCCCTGTCTGAAAGATCATCAACTGTAATAAAAATCTTTATCTTGTTGTTCGTTAATCGTTCCAAGCGCATAATCATGCCCCCTGCCATCGACAAAGCTCTTGTTATAGATTATGAAATTATTGCAGGTTGGTGAGTTATTTCAATTGATCAATACGCTTTTTTAACCATTTCTCCCATTCCATCCTTGTCATGCCCACAATGTTTTCTTTATAAAGTTGACGCTGCTGAAACTGTATGGAATCTATTGCGATGCCCCCTAGGCCAATGTGAAGGGCAGGGTAATTTCCGCCAATTTCATCAGCAAGCTTCAGTACTGCTGATCTATTCTCTTCAAGCGTACAAGATAAAAATAAAAATTTGGGTCTGACTTTATCAAGCACAACTTCTAAATCATGTTCAGCAATACTTGTACCAAGAAACACCACCTCAAAGCCTTTTCGCCTCAGGTACATCGTAAAGATCAGCAAGCCCAGCTCATGTTTTTCACCTGGGCCGCATACAGCAACTGCTTTAGGAAGAAAAGAGCTATGTGGAAATGAATTAGAAAGGCTTTCTATTCTTGAACGCAAAAAGGAAGAAGCAAAATGCTCATGTGCAGTCGTTATTTTTCCGTCTTCCCACAAATCCCCAATTTTAATCAAAATAGGTCCAAGCAAATCAATAACCGTTTTGTCAATTGTAAATAAGCTAAATGCCTGATTGATCAATTCATGCGCCTGAGCATTGTTAAAGTTCAAAAGTGCCGCCAACAGCTTGTCTCCTAATTCTTCCAATATATCTTTTTTAGGAGGATCGGCCCCTTCCATTGCAGAACTGGAATTCTCCATCAATGAAATCGCCTGGCTGATTGTAAAACCTTGATTCACTTTCGAAATGAGCCATCTTAATGTTCTTAGGTGCTCCTCAGTATACAATCGATGTCCGGAATCATTCCTGACGGGTGCGATCATTTGATATCTCCGTTCCCATGCCCTCAGAGTTCCTGGCTGGATGCCGAGCATATTTGATACTGCTTTAATATTATATTTTCCCTCGCTTGCTCCCATCATCAATCCTCCGTGTAACCACATTACCACACCGATTATACCCCCCTTGGATAACGGTTGTAAAACCTCAATCTGCTAGTTTCCCTTTGGCAGCAAGGTAATTAAGTGTGTTTCAGCCCTTGCCCCCAGTCTTAATGGAACTGTCGTTGTCCCGTATCCATTGCTCGTAATCAGAGTAGTGCCATTTTTCTTTTTAATTCCACCTAATTCATATGGACCAAACCCTAAAATTCTTATCTGCCCGCCATGAGTATGGCCGCTTAATACCAAACTTATATTATGGCCGGGCTCTAAACGGTTAACAATTGCTGGATTATGACTAATGAGGATGTGAAAACCATTCGGTTCTGCATCCTGCATTGCGAGGTCCAGTCTGCTTTTACCAAGACTTAGATCATCTATTCCTAAAATAAATAGAGTATCACCAGAGCTCGACTCAAATTTAACCGCCGTGTTATCCAGCATTTTCACCCCTGAATGAAAGAGCAGAGAATCCAGTTCATGTGAATTGAATTCGTAATCATTATTGCCCCATACAAAAAAAACGGGGGCAATGGATTTTAACTTTTCAATATTAATTGACACTTGATCAAGACCTACGCCCTTCTCTGCCAGATCTCCACCAATGATAACTAAATCAGCCTTCCCTTTAGCTTCCTCAATGACTGAATCCGAAATGATGCGCTTATGGATATCCGAGATAAAAAAGAGAGTAACAGAGCCAAAACTAGCGGGGAATTCCTTAAACCGCAGCTCGTGCTTCAATACCCTGTCCCCAAATGCCTGCCGATACATATATAACAGCAAGAAGCCGCCTAAAATTAATATTGCCAGTAAAAAATAAATCAGTACCATTTGTGCCTCCTGCAAATCCGTAATCTTAGTTCCCCATTCCGTCCTTAATAGGCTTTGTGAAATCATACCATACAGATAACAATAACTGAAAGAAACACACGTCTGCCATATCACGAAAAGAGTCAGCAGAAAAAAGCACCCTTTGCTTCCAATAGCTAAAATTATATCAGAAACCATCCCATTTTTACCTTTAACTGTTTTAAAACTTGAAGCGTTTCTTATCAGCCACCCGAATACGCACATGCAAATGGTGACCAAGCACTTGCCAATAATTCGAAAACGTGACTGTATTTTTCCTCGCAAAAAAAAAACCTCCCATACAAGATGTATGAAAGGCTTTTTCGTTATTTCTGTGCGACAGAATCAAACTTCATGAATATCAAGGATGCGGAAACCAGACTCTTCAAGCTTTTTGACAAATTTATCAATATTATCCTTCTTTTCAATCTTCATGACGATTCTCCGGACAAGCTTATCAGTTTCATCGAAAGTTACTAAGGAGATGATATGTTCATGGAATTGGTGGGCAATGTCTGCAAGCCTTGCAATCCTTCCTTCTGTTTCTACAGAAGTAAATGCGATCCTTACTCCTTCTCTCTGCACTCCAAATGCACTCTGGAATTGATCAAGTACGTCTGAGCGGGTAACTGCACCTTGAAATTTACCATTTTCATCAACCACCGCCAGCAATGGGATGTCTTTAAGTTTCACTAAGGTTGTTTCGAACATTTCACTTCCATGCAAGAAGTGATCCTTCAAAGTGACAATTTCCTTAGCAGCAGTATTATTGAGATATTCCTCTTTCTTGTCTCCTGCCTTAAAGAAGCCATGATAAATTCCATGCCTTGTGACAACACCGGCATATTTATCTCCATCCAAAACTGGAAGACCATCAATTTCATTTTCGTCAAGCTTTGTCAAAACATTTTGTAATGTTTCATCTTGTTGGGCTGTAATACATTTGTACTTAGGAATCATGATACTTTTAACAAACATTCAATTCACCTCTGGTTTAAAGTACTGCCATATCTTATATATTTCAACAAAATTATAAAAATCCCTGCTGAAGCTGAGAAATTTAACATGAAATTAAATTTCCCTCATAAAATGAACTGAAGTTTATATTGAGGAGGGCTTTGTTTGTCTACAAATCGAAAAGTTTGGTACCCTTACGCCAGTCCCTTCGACCCCTGTCCGCCTATCAAGGCTAAGACATTTTCAACACCGCCTAATTTATATTTAGGCTTCCAGCCGCCTAATTTGCCTCAGTTTACACCTATGCAAGCACTAAGAACAGGGACTCTCTGGAAGGTTTTCTATGATACCTGGTATTCTCCACTCGAAGCTCCAAGGGAGGACGATCTCTTATGAAGCAACTGCCACAGGAATTTTACGCAACAATGGAACAGTTGCAAGCAGTAGATTTCGTCTTGGTAGAACTCACTCTCTATTTAGATACCCATCCTGATGATTTTGAAGCAATTAATCAGTTCAATCAATTTGCAAGAGAACGCAAACGACTGAAAAAAGTCATTGAAAGCAACTATGGCCCTTTAATGCAATACGGTAACAGTTATTCAGGATATCCCTGGGATTGGAACGAAGGACCGTGGCCTTGGCAGCTCTAAATGAACTTAGGAGGGGGTAAGGAAGATGTGGGTATATGAAAAAAAATTGCAATACCCCGTAAAGGTCGGCACCTGTAACCCCATGCTCGCCAAATTTTTGGTTGAACAGTATGGCGGAGCTGATGGAGAACTTGCTGCAGCATTACGATACTTAAATCAAAGATACACGATTCCAGATAAGGTGATTGGATTATTGACGGATATTGGGACAGAGGAATTCGCCCACCTTGAAATGATCGCTACGATGATTTACAAATTGACTAAAGACGCTACACCTGAACAGATGAAGCAAGCTGGTCTGGATGCGCATTACGCCAACCACGACAGTGCTCTCTTCTATCATAATGCAGCGGGTGTTCCTTGGACAGCTTCCTATATAGCTGCAAAAGGCGATCCTATTGCTGATTTATACGAAGATATTGCTGCTGAAGAAAAAGCAAGAGCAACATACCAATGGATCATTAATATGAGCGATGACCCAGATTTAAATGATGGTTTAAGGTACCTGCGAGAGCGCGAAATCATTCACTCCCAGCGTTTCCGTGAGGCAGTGGAAATACTTAAGGATGAGCAAGGAAAGAAACGAATATACTAAGATTGCAAGAAGCATCCATCACCGGATGCTTCTTATTTATTTTCATGGTACAGGTTAATATCATATGCTTTTTTCATCATCTCAAATACTACATGGCGATTCTTCCACTCTTCTTCCTTCTTCCATAAATCCTTGCTGCGGTCGACAATCTCACAACGGAGAGCATGATATTCTTTTTCCGCTTTCTCCCGCTTTTCTTTTAATAAAATCATTAATCCATAAGTCCCGACGGTCAAAATTAAAAAATATAAATTTGCCGAGTTCTGGACATAGACAGAAAAGATTTCAGCAAATGAGTATGAATATGGCTGCATCACCGTTACATAAAGATAATAGAAATAAAGGGTTATTAGTCCAATCGTTATCCACACAGACAAAAGATGCCTAGATTTGTATTTGTCAAACTTCCTTTTTCGATCAATTAGATTATTAAGCATTTTCTTCGTTGCATGATCTGTTCTGTCATCCAGTTTCGTGATTTCTGGTTCCATTCACAAGCCCTCCTCTTTACCTTCGATTAACTTTTCTGTTTTTGTTGGATTCTTTGTTACTTAAACAAACACTAAGAATGTGAATCCTATGAAAAGCGAAAAAGAAACAAAACAACACTTTATGCGAAAGCAGCCTTACATTAAATTTATGAGCTTGTCCTGAACGATATGATAGGAAGCTAGAAAACAAAACAAAATTAGTGTTTATCTTGCAAAGATCTCTATTCCTGAGTTGAATACCCTTTTCCAAAAAAGAAGGCTCTGTTAAACAAGACTGTTGATCTTCGTTCCAAGCGCTTCGCTTTCCGCGGGGCTGGCGATGAGCCCTCAGGACACTGAAAAGCTTCCTCGAATCTACCCACGCACGAAGCAAATGCGTTAGTATTTGCGGAGGAGTCTACGCGTCTTCCACTTCTATCAACAGAGTTTTAAAATCAACATTCAGCTTTAACGGAGCCAAAAAGAAAAAAACTGCACCTCCATTGTTAGTTTCGTGTCTAACAATGGAGATGCAGTTTAATCCGGCTAGTTTTTAATAGGTATTTTCAAAACTTGTCCTGCCTGAATTTCATTACCCTGAATATTGTTAGCATTTTTGATAATAGGGATTCCCTCTTGCGATTTATAATATTTCATCGCAACCCTGAAAAGTGTTTCACTTGGTTGAACAGTATGATAGATGATTTTCTCCTCGCCCCCTGCATTAGCCGGTGGCGATTGCTGAGCTTCAGCAGCAGGCTGTTTCGTTGTAGTTTCGGAAGCAGCAGTTTGCTCTTTGGTGCTAACTGGATTTCCAGGTGTATTTTTATCATTGCCACTTTCTGGTGCAGGTGCCGCGGCCACATCAATATCCTCAGGTTCTGCGATTTCCTCAATCGAGGGAGAATCTTCATCGTCCGAGGAATCTTTAGCTTTGCTAACGCCTCCACTGCCGCTCTCTACATCGATCAGTTCAACGCCAGCTCGGTCTTTCGTTATATCCAACGGCCCTTTCGAACCATCAAGATAGGAAATGATACTAAAGAAAGTGATTGGCAGGAGAATGAAAAATAATGCCATTAGCCTTATTACAGGGTACTTCACCTTCACCTTCGTTTTCTTTTGCTTTTGCCTGTGTAATTCACTCCTGGGTGGGAGTGTCTCTTTTTTCACAACAGCATGTTCAGCTTTTCGTTCAACCCTTTTTCTCAGGCGCTCTGCCTGGTCCCTAATAGGTTTTTCTCTATTCAACGTCAGTACCCCCATTTGCTGCTCCAGCCCTGAATTTAATCATAAGCCCTAATAAGAAATCAATGATAAAGTGCATGACAATCGTTACAAGCAAGTTGTCTGTCTGCATATAAATATAACCAATAAAAAAACTCAGCAATATTATATTCAGGAACAAAAACCAGTTGAATAAATAGCGGTAATGGACTACAGCAAATATAATGCTCGTTATCATTAAGCCGGCATTAGTCTGGATGATCCCCCTGAAAAGAATTTCCTCGCTGACCGCTACCATTGCTGCAATCATTGCAATCTGCAAAATCGTTCTACTTTTAAAGATTCGTTCGTTCAGGCCTCCGTCGTCATAATAAGATGGAGGAAGATATTTCATAAGCAAAACATCAACTGTTACTACCAGGATTCCCGCTCCTAAACCGACTGTAAGGATACTAACATCATTCCAGATAAACAAATTTTGGAATTCATTTAAACTATCAAACAATATCATACCTAAAATGACAGAAATCGTTAATAGTAATATTTGAGTAGCAATCAAATGAAAAAGCAGTTCTTTTTCAGTGAGTACCGCTACTCTTTCCTTGTATCGTTCCTTCATCATATTCGCCCACTTATTCTAAAAATAGCTAACAGAAAATGCATTCATTATCCTGTCTCGTGCTTTGTCAAAAGGATTTTAATAACAGAATAGAAGCCAGTTCCTGTTTCCAATTAATACTCACAGGTTCGTCAGCTGCGACTTCACTTTGTTTAAAGTGGTTCATGTCTAACCCGCATAATGTGCAGCAATTAGGCGGCTTTGTGGTGAACTGTTCATTGAAATGGGTCAGTATGGCTGCTCTTTTACAATCCTGCGAGTGAACCCAGTTGAGCATTTGCTTAATCTTGTAGTTTTTAACCGACAAGCGGCTTTCTACAATATTGATAAAACTGATTTTATCTTTATCATAATCAATAACTTCCAGGCTTGAAAGGTAATCTTCAGTAATCCTCCATTGAATTTCAGTAAATCCGCAAAACGCTATGATTTCTTCTTCATACTGTTTGACATCTAGATACTCCAGCTCACGATCATTAAGGAACGCAAAGAGCCTCTCTATTTGAATATGATCAGGCAATTCTCCCTCAGCCAGCTGAAAAGCAAGCTGCTCATCTCCAGGAGAATATAGCAGCACGGCGATGGAATCCAACCCATCACGTGCAGCACGGCCAATTTCTTGCACATATGACTCAATTTGCATCGGCATATGGAAATGTATTACATATCTGACATTCTCTTTGTTTATCCCCATCCCAAAAGCACTCGTCGCACAAATAACTTCCAGCTGGCCATGAATGAACTGCTGCTGAATCAGTATCCTGCTTTCAGAATCCACCCCCCCATGGTAAGCCATAACTTTTTTGATTCCCTGTTCTCTCATATAAGCAGCTGTTTGCTCAGCTAGCTTTTTACTGGAGAAATAAATGATGCCAGGCCCTTTCAAATATTTCACCAGCTCTATTGTTCGTTCAATTTTTTCCTGAAAATGACTGACTTTTTCAACTGCAAGTGAAATCGACGGACGATCAACAGAATATACAACTTCCTTCCAATCGCTTAAAAGAAGTTTATCAGCTATATCCTGCCTTACCTCTTCAGTAGCGGTAGCAGTAAGTGCAAGCGTCAGCGGTTCTCCAATCAGCTTCCGAATGATTCCAAGCTTTAGGTAATCTGGCCTGAAGTCATACCCCCATTGTGATATACAATGGGCTTCATCAACAACAAACAAAGATATATTCAAATCTTTTATCCGCTTAACGACAATGTCTAAACCCAGCATTTCCGGAGAGATAAATATAAATTTGAAATGGTTTAGTCCTTCAATGGCTTTTCCCTTCTGCTGAGGTGTCAAAAAAGAATTTAAAGCGATGACCCTCTTTTCCCCCATCGCCATAATTTGTTCCACCTGATCCTGCATTAGCGACAACAAAGGCGAGATAATTAGCACCTGCCCGTCAGACAAGTAGCCTGGAAGCTGATAGCATAGAGACTTCCCGGTACCCGTCGGCAGCATCGCGATCGTATTCATTCCTCCAAGCACCGATTCGATTGCTTCTTGTTGCCCAGGACGGAAATGATCAAAATTAAAATATTTTTTTAAATAGATCTTCAGTTCCATTCAGCATCACCGTATTTTGCAAGTACAAGCCTGATCTCAAAATAAGAGACATCCACCACTTGTTCTCTGATTTGCTTTAATCTTTTTGCTCCAATTTTTCTTGCAGCCTCCAGAATCCTATGTTGTTTCTCTGGCAAAACATAATCATCAATTACAAAATCCTTTACGGATAGAACAATTTCAACAATATGGTCTTCAACCGTACTTTCTTTAAGGTTTCGAACAGCTGCGATTTCTTCAAGCGAATAATCTTTCTGAAGCATTTTAAACGTTTTTTCAGTAGATTGGGTTAAGGGAACCTTTTGTTCTGGCTGGTTGATCAATCCATTTAAAAGCGGAAAATTAGCAGGATCATTCATAATTTTGTCTATCATGGCATGTAAACTATTTAAAAATTCAAAATGGTAGTGGGCTGGCTCTAATCCTGCCAATTCAGCAGCCTGAACGGCGGTCAGCCCAATTTTCTTAAAGCCCGTCAGCCTTAATACGATCAGCTCCGGCCTGCTTTCCTGATTTTCCAGAGTGGCAGTCAATTCTTGATACAGCCTTTCTGCAAGCTGGTATCTGTCCTCGCCCTGCTGCCTAATATAATGTTTAATCCAATAAAGAGTTTCCTTTTTATTGCGGACAGGAATAAAACTCCGTTCACGGTGGACTAAATTTGAACTTACTTGAATGAGCAGAGTCAGCCTTTCCCAAAACGGTTCTGTAACCTGGTGATACTTCCAGCCATTTAAATAAATAGGCAAAGGACATTCAGCCAGCTTAAGATCCAATTCCTGTATCCCACTGGAGGTTAAAACAACTTTTGTTTCAGCGATTTCCTCAGCCAGTCCGGACTCAATGAGACTGTTTACTGCCTTTTCAAGCTTTCTTCTTGTTATTGAAGGATAAGAATAAAAAAAAGGTAAAAGCTGATATAGATGTGCATCTTGAATTGTTTGGGATGACCTCTTACCTTGAAAAAGATGGAATAAGGAATAAATAGTCCGTTCTCCATTAATTTTTTTTAAAAGATATAGGATGACTGCTTCTAGGTATTGAATTTGCATAAAATCACCCTTGCTGAAAATAGAATTATTCCCATAGAATTTCTTTACCTTTCCTATTGCAGGAAAATATTATAGATTTATTTTAACATGAAAATGAAGAAGAAAATGTTTTATTTTCAGCCTTAAAAGTCGGCAATGCCTTATGTGATAAGCATTCTCAATACTTTTTTTATTGAAATGTTTGCGATACAGTTTTACAATAGATATGAGGAATACGTTTTCACTTTTTCAGGAAGACGATTTATTATTGTTAAACATTTGGGAGGAATTAGATCATGGCTAAGTACACGATTGTTGACAAAGAAACATGTATTGCATGCGGAGCTTGCGGTGCAGCTGCTCCGGACATTTATGATTACGACGATGAAGGCATTGCATTCGTAACACTTGATGAAAACGAAGGTATCGTAGAGATTCCAGACGTTTTAATTGACGATATGATGGATGCATTCGAAGGCTGCCCAACAGATTCAATCAAAGTTGCAGATGAGCCATTTAACGGAGATGCTACTAAATTCGAATAATCAATACATAATTCCCGCTTTCCGGCGGGAATTTTTTTGTCGGCAATTAGATCTTAATTTTTCTCCCTCCATCTTTGCATAGAATGCTGCTGAGCTTAAAGTACATAATAGTAGCTGACCATTGAAATTGGTACTGGCATAACGAAGGCCATATAATGACAAAAAAAGCAACGGTGCAGGCCGTTGCTTTTCATCTATTTAATCTCTGCTGAGATAATTATGCGTTTTTAAAAGACCGCTGTCTTTCAATCCATGTTTTCATCCTTGAGAACATCAGCATGAATACAAATGACATTAAAATACCTTTAACCATATTGAATGGCAAAATACCGGCCACAATAAGTTGTTTTGTTTCCGGGCCAGACATTGCCGGCATATTTAAAAATAATGTATATGCAGGAAGAAAAACGAAATAATTCAATACACTCATCAAGACAGCCATACTGACTGTACCTGCAACAAGGGCAAATGTCATGCCTTTAGTTGTTTTCAGCTTCTGGTAAAGATAATAGGTTGGAAGGATGAACAATACACCTGCGACAAAATTAGCAACGTGGCCAACAGGGACACCTGTTTCACTTCCAGTCATAAAATAATCAAGCATGTTCTTTAATAACTCTACTAAGATACCGGCAGCCGGACCAAAGATCAACGCAGCAATCAATGCAGGAATGTCACTGAAATCGACCATTAAAAACTTGGGAAACGGCGGCAGCGGAAAGTTCAACAACATAAGTACATAAGAAATACTGCTTAACATCCCAATTGAAACCATTGCTTTGACACTAAATTTTTTCATAATCCTCTCTCCTTATAGAGATCCATCTCACATAAAGAAGAAAGATTCAGCATTCACACACCCAAAAACAAATAAATCCCCCAAGTTTTATTCTTGAGGGAGAAATGTTAAAGGCATGCTTAATAAACGTTCAAAACCTGCATTTTTTGAACGTCTGCAGAACCTCCATCTTCTCCCATCCAGACTATACTGTCGGCTTTGGAATCGCACCAAATCCTGCCCCTAAAAGGCTCGCGGGCTTAGAGAAAAAGATCTCATTACCGCCGATCGGGAATTTCACCCTGCCCCGAAGATAGACCATATTTAATTTTACAAACTTATTATACTGAAAAAAAGAATATTTGTGAAGCTGTTTGCTTGTGACGATTTTATGTCTGCTGCAATCTCCATCCTATTCTTCCATCATAATGAATATGATGAATTAAGTGTGACAAAAAAAAGCAATATCCGAACTTTTCAACCTGGTGTTCCTCTTAATATGAGAGCGTTTTCACTAAATCATGAACATTTTTGTCATTTGACAAAAAATTATTCGTTTTGTAAAATAATCAGAATATTACATACTTTAGTTTAGGGAGTGAGTGCAGAATGTTTCAGATATTAGCAACCGATTCAATAAAAGAGGAAGGCCTCCAGCCGTTACTAGAATTGGAGAACGCACAGGTTTATATGGACAATATTGACTCTGAAAATATCGATTTAACAAAAATTGATGCCCTTTTGGTAAGAAGCGCTACAAAAGTCAGCCATGAATTGCTTGACCGCATGCCTTCACTCAAAATTGTCGGCCGGGCTGGAGTCGGGGTGGATAATATAGATATTTCAGAGGCCACTAAAAAAGGGATAGTCGTTGTAAATGCTCCAGATGGTAATACCATTTCTACGGCTGAGCATACTTTTGCAATGATGGCTGCACTTCTCAGAAATATTCCTCAAGCACATTCCACTGTAAAGAATGGTGAATGGAAAAGAAACCAATATATTGGCAGTGAATTGTTCGGAAAAACATTAGGTATTATAGGTATGGGCAGAATCGGTTCTGAATTAGCCAAGAGGGCTAGAGCTTTTGGAATGGCCGTAAAAGTTTTCGATCCATTCCTGACCCAGGAACGAGCTGGTGTATTGGGAGTACAACTATCCACATTTGATGATTTATTGCCCCAAGCAGACATTATTTCTGTCCATACCCCATTAACAAAAGAAACGAAAGGGCTGCTAAACGAAAAAACTTTAAGTTTTACTAAAAAAGGTGTTTACCTGCTGAATTGTGCAAGGGGCGGAATTATTGACGAAATCGCTCTTGCTCACTTCATTGAAAAAGGTCACGTAGCCGGAGCTGCACTGGATGTTTTTGAAGTTGAACCTCCTGGGAATCACCCTTTGCTTGATCTAGATTCAGTCATTGTCACTCCTCATTTAGGCGCATCAACAAAGGAGGCACAATTGAATGTTGCCACCCAGGTCGCAAAGGAAATCAGGACCTTTCTTGAAAACAAACCAGTGGCTAATTCAATTAACCTGCCGGCAATGTCCAAAGAAATTTACGAAAAAATCCAGCCTTTTCACCAGCTTGCCAAAGAAATGGGGAAAATTGTTTCAGAATGCCACAATAAAGGGATTAGCGAGTTGACTGTTACATATTCAGGCACCGCAGCCGAGCTGGAGACCTCCTTCCTTACAAAAGCGCTTTTGTCTGGTTTCTTCCAAAATCGCATCGATGTGACCGTTAATGAAGTAAACGCCATCCATATCGCTAAGGAACGAGGAATAATGATTGGTGAGAAAATCACCGGTGATACTTTCGGCTACGCGAATACAGTGACAGTTACTGCCCTTGGCGACGGGGAAACGTTTACAGCAAGAGGGACATATATTGAACATTACGGTCCGAGAATCGTCAATCTGGATGGATTTAACATCGACTTCCACCCTTCAGGCAACCTTCTTTATATCCAGCATATGGACCGTCCAGGGGTTATCGGGCATGTAGGGAAAGTTCTTGGCGATCATAGCGTCAATATCGCAACGATGCAGGTAGGAAGAAAAGAAGCAGGAGGAGAGGCTATAATGGTCCTTTCATTTGACAAGCCGCTTCAAGAGGATATGATTGAAAAACTTAAATCGTTAAAAGATATCGTTACAATAAACAGCATAATACTTCAATAATGGCTCTTTGGTAAACTTTGTTGGTTTTAATAAGTTGATTTCAGACAAACCATTTGGATAAAAATCCTATAATAAAAAAACTTAATAAAAACAACTAGTCCTTCCTATCTAGCCTGTTCAGACTGTAGACAAACTCGATAAAATCGGGCTTGTTTACGGTCTTTCTTTTGGTTGGAGAAGTAATGGAGCTAATATTCTTCGCTTTCCGCGGAAGAATTATTAAAAATTCCAACCATGAGGAATCAAGAAGCCTAATTGGCGTCCTTATTTTCCAAATTTTATTACATTCAGGTATCCAAAAAGCCTTATTGGCGCCCTTATTTTCCAAATTTTGTTCTATTCGAGTATCCAAGAGGCCTTATTGGCACCCTTATTTTCCATATTTTGTTCTATTCGGGCATCCAAGAGGCCTTATTGGCACCCTTATTTTCCGTATTTTATTCTATTCGGATATCCAAGAGGCCTTATAGCTGCCCTCCTTTTCCAATTTTTTGCTCTTTCAGGTAACCAAGAAGCCTTATTTGCTTCGAATCAATTTACCTCTAGCCTTCCCGTCTGAGTCTTACACTTGCTGCTTTCGTCATCGATTTGCAAAAGTGGTTCGAAATATGACCATTTTGAACCACTTTTTTACACAAACAGAACAAGCCTTAGATTAAAGACCTGTTTTTACTGCAGCTACTATTTTTAACCTAATGGATAGGCCTTTCGTTCACCTTTGCTAAATGTCATAATTTCATTGTATCCCACTTCTTTAGCAAGCTTCAGTGCCTGGTCATAATCAGCACCCACATGCTCGGGCACATGTGCATCAGAGGAAAGTACTATTGGGATATTTTTATCATGGCACATCTGGAGGAGACGCTTATCGGGATATAAGGTTTGTGTTGGCTTCCTCAATCCTGCCGTACTAATTTCAACACAAGTTTTAGATTGCGCAAGAGCTGTTGTTGCTCTATCATATTGCTCCAGCAGGAAATTTTCATCAGACGGGACATATTTAAAGATTTTCACAAGATCAATATGACCGATAATATCAAATAGATTCGACTCTGCAAGGGTAACAACCTGGTCAAAGTATAGTTTATACACCTCATTGATATCCCTTTTATCCCATTCCCGCCTGTACTCCGCAAGATCGATCCCGAAGTCGCCTATCCAATGGATTGAACCAATAACATAGTCGAAATCATAACTTTTTATGAATTTTTCTATTTCCTTATGTTTACTCGGCGTATAATCCATCTCTATCGACATCTTCACGTCAATATTATTTATCCAAGCTTCTTTAAATAGCTGAACATAATCATCCATATCATAAAAGCGCCGTTCATCCACCCAGCTGTTTCGAAGAATATCTGCCGTCTGGTAAAAGTGATAGGCATGCTCTGAAATCCCGAAATGCGAAATCCCCTGTTTTTCTGCAGCAGTGGTGAACTGTTTTAAATAATCCAGGGTCAATGTTCCTCTTTCCAAATGGTTATGGTAATCCGTCAGCATTTCCTTTTCATCCCCCTATAGAATCGTTTTCCCTATTATACTTTCACGAATTAAAGGGGACAAGAAATAACTATCTGGTGATCAATATTTGCTGAGGCTGGATTACGTCTGTAGTTAAGTGATTCAAAGCTTTGAGCTCTTCAACGGATGTTTTGGTCTTTGCGGCAATCGAATGCAGAGAATCTCCAGCTGCCACGATATAACGATCCTGTTCTGCAGCATCAATTACAAGTATGTCACCAGCGGCAATTCGAAAATCTTTTATATTATTTTTCTGAGCCAAAGAATCCACCGAAGTCTTGTACTTTATTGCTATCGACCATAATGATTCCCCTTTTTGGACTACATGCTTCAATGGTTCCGCAAGTTCTGAAGATGGGGCTTTCACTGTTTCCTGGCCATCCAGGGTTTCGTGTTTTTCTGGGCTGCCTATTTTGATATCATCGGCCAATCGGAGCTTCGCAATTGTTTCCAGAGAGTATGCCTGCTGTTTTTCAAGAGCTGTGACTGGCTGTCCAATCGCTGCATCCCCTAGTGCGATGACCGGATTGACAGCGTTTTCTTTTTCGTAGGTCCACTTTTCTTTATGGATTTCAAAGTGGAGATGCACTCCAGAAGAATCACCGGTATTGCCCATCTCACCAATAATATCTCCCTGTTTTACAGTTTGACCTTCAATAACCTTCCTTTTATTTAAATGAGCATAAACCGTCTCTAAATTATTCTCATGTTTGATAAACACAACATGTCCATATGTTCCCGAGTAGTAGGACTTCGTGACCACACCATCCGCTACTGTATGTATAGGTGTCCTGAATTCTGAAGCAATATCAATTCCTTTATGGTGACCATGACGTGTACCATATACGTCTGATACTACGCCTTCAGCAGGCCAAATCCAATCTGAAGTCAATTCCGGAATATCCAGCATTTCTGCTTGAGAGTGCTTTCCGCCGAGAAATAGCAAGCTGACACAGAGTGCCATTAACCCAGCAATGAGCAAACGCTTTATGTAATCCTGCATTTTTTTCCTCCTTAAATTTGTACTCCCTTTCCATCACTATGACAGGCTGTACGAAAAAAGAACTCCAATCGATGGAAAAACAGCAGCTAAAAAAGCACATTCGTTATATTTGGTGATAATATGCTTTTTTATGCAAAAGAAGGAAAATTCATAAGCACAGTGTTTGGAAATTTTTTTATTCAATTTCATTATGAATGCTTCTACAGCAAGGATAAGATTAAATTCCCCACTAATAAAGAATGTTTTGGAAAACAAAGTCGTTTTTGTTTTGAAAGGTTCCTTAACGATGAAAGATTAAAAAACTAGCCGACAATTTCTTCGTGGGGAAAAAAGAATTTACGAAAATGGCCATAAAAAAAGAAAGGCTGGCTAGCCTTTCTTTTATTCAATAACTACTTTTTTATTCGGAGCTACTGGTACGGGTATTGGATCGTTCAGTTTAAACGGACCAATCTGCTCTGTGCCAGCATTTTCAAATTTCACTGATTGGTATCCAAATTCTTTTGCAGTCATTAGAATAGCCTCAAGATTCGGCAGAAATTCGTTATCCAAAGCCAGCTCATTATCTAAAATGATCTTGAGTTCAGTATGATCTGCTTCGGGTTCTATTTTTGCAGGCGAGAATTCTTTTGGCAATGATGCGGTTAGCTGCAGCTCTTCAATATTCCCCCGCATTTGTTCAAATGCCAGCATGATTGAGTCAAATTGCTCTTTGGTTGGAACGAGGAACGGCTGTTTATTGCCATCCTGCTGGTAGAACATATACGCCCGCATTTCATTTGCTGCCGTGGTAATGGGGCCCTCTTTCAAAACACCATAATTACCCAAATCCATTCCTGGTTTTTGCTCAGTCGTAAAGGTCAGCTTATCGATTCCCTTCCCTGATAAATTCTGGGACATTGCATCCAGTAGAAGCGTGCTGGATGTGCTTCCATCCTTATAAGGGTGGTCAGCCTTTACATCCATATTTAAAGTTTTGGAGGTTTCATCATATTTAAAGGTTGCATCCACCGGATAAAATTCGCTCAACCCCCACTCTTCTTCCTTGAGCTTGGGCATTGTCTCTGTGAAGCTGTCAATCCAAGGTTTGTCCTCTTCTTTAGGAATGGTCGTTGTTATTGGAACAAGAATCTGTCCATTTTGATCAGGTATTGCATAGGTAAGGACTTCACTTTCCTCCCCAACAAGCTCTTCCTTATACAACGCATTCAGACTGGCATATGGATTTTCAGCTACTTTAGCAGTGAACTTATTTTCTGTATTCTTATCCTCTATTGTAGTGCCCAACCTTATATTTTGATCTGCCTGATCTGCTGTCTTTTTCGCGGCACTTTCTTTCTTGGACGTATCCATATCCATCGCCATATTCGCCTCAGAAGATGACTTGCTGTTCATACTTTTATCTGCGGATTGGTTCCAATCCATCAACCCAGGTGAGAGAATGAATGCAAGGAAAAGCACAGCTGCCATGGCGGCACTTGGGATGACCCAGGCCGGCATCTTTCTTTTCTCGACTCTATGGGCAATGTTTTGGTAGATGTCACGAGGGTCGCGATGATCTTTTATCTTAGGCATCTGGCCGAGGATTTCTTCTAGCTGCTTATCGCTTAACTGTGACTTTTTCACTAGTCATCCCTTCCTTTTCGATCATTTCTTCCATCAGTTTTTTTAATGTTTTTAAAGCACGGTGCTGTGTCGTTTTAACCTTGCTTTCCGTCCAGGCTAACGCTTCAGCTGCTTCCGTAATCGTTAAGTCATGAATATACCGCATGATAATGACCATTCGCTGATCAACCGTACATTGATCAAGGCACTTGTACATCATCTGAATCTCTTCGCTTTGAAGCGCAAGTTCCTCAGGAAGCGGCTGGTCATCCTTTACCTGTCTTGCAGACATATCGAACGATTCGAGCAAGCGCTGTTTCCAGCCCTTTTGCTTGCGAAAATGGTCAATCGCTACATTTTTTGCGATTGAAAATAACCACGTTTTTTCACTGCTTTTGCCTTCGAATCGGTCATAAGCTTTCAAAACACGGATATACACTTCCTGGACAAGGTCTTCAGCCTGCTCTTTGCTTTTTACCATATAAAATAAAAATTGAAAAACGTCATGATGATATTTATTATATAATTCATCAAAAACGGAGTTCATTGGTCGCCTCGCCTCCGTATTCATAAGATTAGTCGTTATGTATGTAAAGAAAGTTTCATAATAACTATATTATTTTTAGATTGGAAATGAAAGGATTTTTCGCAATCAAAATTCTCATTTCACTGAATACAACGATCATGGAGGAGAAAGATTTTTCGAAGAGTATGTTTGAAATCAGTTTTTTGGCAAGACATTTTAGTTTCTTGCCACATGCGCTTCGTTTTCTGCGGTCAGACCAGCGAAACTGTTCCTCGCTATGCGCGCTTAGGGTAAAAATAAAATACAAAAAGGCCCATCCCTGTCAGGAATGGGCCTTACATGAAATATTTCACCGAAAAATGTTCCTCGTGAATCAAGAATAGTCGGCAAGTAATCCTAATTTATTCAATATTTCGAGGGATAAAAAAGGAAAATGTCGTTCCATGTCCAAGTTTGCTTTTAACCGAGATATTTCCCCGATGAGCCTCGATGATATTCTTTGCAATCGCAAGGCCAAGACCTGTGCCAGATATGCCACGGGTTCTTGATTTATCAGCTTTATAGAATCTTTCAAACAGGAATGGCAAATCTTCTTCGGGAATACCGGGACCCTGATCATTTACTTCAAAATATAAACCTCGCTCATCGGTCCTTCCGCTGATCAAAATAGAAGCCGAATCTGGCACGTGCCTGATGGCATTATCAATCAAGTTAGTCAGGACCTGTTCAATTCGATCAGGATCGAATCGGAAGTTTAACTCATCTGTATCGAGATGTACTGATAAATCAATCCCCTTTTCCTTAGCGAGACCATGGAACTTTCGGATGACACGATTTACATAGGGTCCAATTTCGACCGATTCCATAGAAAGAAGAAGATGTCCTGCCTCCATGCGTGCCAAGTCCAGCAGCTCATTCACCAGCCTGCCCATCCGAAGAGATTCATCATAAATGACTTTGGCCATTTCCTTCTTTTCTTCATCAGTCTGGGCGATATCATCTACAATCGCTTCACTGTACCCCTGCATCATCGAAATCGGTGTTCTGAGTTCATGTGAAACATTGGCGATGAAGTCTTCCCTAAGTTTGTCCAGCTTCCGCTCTTCTGTCATATCCCTGACAACAGCCACCGCACCACGGATAAAACGTTTATTATATAGCGGGCTGACAATGATCACCCAGGTACGCCCCTGGGCTGAGATTTCCCCTATCTGTTCTTTCTCCGTATTTACCGCGAGCTGGAATAGCTCCATAACTTCTGAAGGAACGGCATCATTATTCTCAGACCCAAGCCCCTGTTCATAATACCAGTACCGCAGGAACATTTCTGCCGGAGGATTGGTGATCAGGATGGTTCCATCCCGGTTGAAGGTTATTACACCATCTGCCATGCTGCTCAGTATACTTGTCAGCTGCTCTTTTTCCTGACTAAGGGCATTCATATTAAACTTTAGCTGCCTGCCCATTTGATTGAAGGCCGTAGCTAATTCCCCGATCTCATCATGCGTAAGAATTGGTACTTTCGTATCGAATTTTCCTCTCGCCACTTCAAAAGCTGCTTCACGCATTTTACGAAGTGGTGCCGTTATCCGAGTTGATAGGAAAAACGCAAAAATTGTCGTTAGGACGATGGCTACACCCGCTGCCAGCAATATGAATTTTGTCGTCAGCCTTGTTGTTTCTTCCATCACTTCAAGTGATTGATAGATGAAAACGGCTCCATTTCCTTTTCCATTTTGATGGAGCGGGACACCAATCATCAAATACTTTGTATCATCCACCTGGCTCGAAACTTCCGGCAATGAAGTAATAATATCGACGGTTTTGTTTTTATTGAAAACCTCGGCCAATTCCTTGTCTTTCATAAAAAATGAAATAGGAACATGGGCTGCAGCGTCATCAGTTCCAGGGGAATAAAAGTACGTATTTTTATTTCTTACAACCGTTACACGGGAATCGTCATCGACCATTTCCCAAGCAATCTCTAGTCCTAATTGTTCCTCCTGGCCTGGATGGTCTTCAAGAACCTTGGCAATTTTCTCAGCAGTATTGGTGAGTCCTTTGCGCGTTTCATTTATATGATAATTTTCAAAAAACTCCAGCAGCATGACTGTCAGGATAAACAATACAAACGAAACTAACAGAAGGATGGTAATCCAAAGCTTACCTACTACACTGCGCCAAAACATCATTCATTGACTACCTCGAATTTGTAGCCAACCCCCCAGACAGTTACAATCATTTTCGCAGCCTGTTCAGATACTTTATTTAATTTCTCGCGCAATCTTTTAACATGTGTGTCAACTGTACGCAAGTCACCGAAAAATTCATAATGCCAAACTTCCTTCAATAATTGTTCCCTGTCAAAAACCTTATCTGGTGCCTTAGCCAGGAAATAAAGTAGTTCATATTCCTTAGGGGTCAAGCTGACTTCTTTTCCATCAGCAGAAACCCTATGAGCATCATTATCAATTGTTAAATGAGGGAAAACAATTACGTCTTTAGTAGTCGTTTCCGTCTGAAGATAACTTGTGCTTGAAGAACGTCGCAGCATTGCTTTTACACGCAGGACTACTTCACGCGGGCTGAATGGCTTAACAATATAATCATCTGTACCTACCTCGAACCCTTGCACCCTGTTCACTTCTTCACCTTTTGCAGTCAGCATGATTACTGGAGTAGACTTCTTTTCCCTCAAATCACGGCAAACCTCTAGTCCATCCTTGCCAGGCATCATCAAATCAAGAAGAATGACATCATAATCATTGGCAAGCGATTTTGCCAAAGCTTCGTTGCCATCTTCCGCTTCGTCTATAATATAATTCTCTCTTTCAAGATACATCTTCAATAAACGTCTGATTCTTTCTTCATCATCCACCACTAAAATCTTAACGTCTTTTTCCATAAGGTATATCCCTCCCTGCGAATATTTTACATAAACATACGTCTTCTTGCCATGATTTTTTAAAAAATGCCTTCACTTTACGCAGTGAAGGCATTCAAAAATTTGACACATTTTATGAACCTGCATAAGAATGCAAGCCAGCAATGACTAAGTTTACAGCTACCAGATTAAACATGATGATAATGAATCCGATCACGGCTAGCCATGCAGATTTCTCACCATGCCATCCTTTTGAAAGGCGGAGATGAAGGAAAGCGGCGTAGAATAGCCATGTAATCAATGCCCAAACTTCTTTTGGATCCCATCCCCAGAAACGTGTCCAGGCAATTTGGGCCCAAATCATCGCAAAGATCAATCCTCCAAGTGTGAAGACTGGAAAACCGATCAAGACTGAGCGGTAGCCAATTTCATCAACAAGGTCAAGATTGATATTTTTCGTCCATGGCTGCAGGGCTGCAGCGATTCTCTTCCTTAAAATTGCTCTTAACAACACATATAATACTATACCCGCAGCAAGAGACCAAATAACCGTATTTAATTTTTTAGCGTTGATAATTGCAGGTGTTTCAAATGAAGGCTCGAAACGATCTTTATCTGTAAGCTCAAATTGATGCGGGCCAACTAGTGCCGGAACAGTAAATTTCTCTGTTGCAGGCTGACCTTCTTTATTAACATAGTTAAAGTTCGCTTCGTAGTCTGTCGCAGCGAAGTAGCTGGATACAAAGACGAATCCAAGTGTGCTGATCAAGCCAAACAATACAACTTCAAGCCACAGAGTACTTTTACTCTTCTTTGTCTGGTCCACACTTCTGACGAGATAAATCAAACCGGCCGCGAAACTGATCGCAAGAATTGCTTGTCCTATCGCTGTCGTTGTTACATGGATATGAAGCCAATAACTTTGCAGCGCAGGAATCAACGGTGTAACATCCCTTGGGAACATGCTGCCATAGGCAATGATCAATGCCGCTACAGGCAAAGTGAACAAACCTAAAAGTGGCGTTTTGTACATAAAATAAATACCGATAAATGCCCCAACCAAAGCCATTCCAAAGAACGTTGTGAATTCAAATAGATTGCTGACCGGTGCATGGCCAGATGCTATCCATCGTAAAATAAAGAATGTCAATTGAGACAGAAATCCTGCGATTGTTACAAAGATACCAATTTTCGCCCATCTATTAGGGCCTTCTTTCTTGTCAGCATGTCTCTTATCCTTGATGGCGCCTCCAAAAAATAAAATGCCGACTAAATAAAGGATAAATGCTGCAAACAGGAAGTTCGAGCTTAAATGAACCATTATTTTCCCCTCCTTATTCTTTCTTATCTTCTGCCAGCTGGTCTTCAGGGACACCGATTCCCGAATCGGCAAATATAGTATCTAGTTCCCTTTTTAACCCGTGCCAGTTCTTATTAGTATGGGCTGCTGTCCAAATCTGGCCATTGACCCTCCTGATCCATAATCGACGGTGGTTCCAATAAGCTCCCTGGACAACCCCGATCATGAATATTAAACCGCCAAGACCGATAATCCATAAAGTGAGGTCTTTTCGCACAGTAAGTGCTGTAACATTTTTTGTTTCAACGCCATTGAATATCATCTTATATTCATTGTTGCCCATCGGCTCGATTGTCTTTCTGATCGCAACAAAACTAATTTCACCCTTAGGTTTTTCTGGTGAAAACATTTTGAAGATAAATGCAGGATTATTAGGAATACGAGACTTTGTTGCCGGCTCGCCTTCTGCATTGAATTCAAAATCAGGGAAATAGCTCATGACCTCCACTTTATAACCATTTCCTAGATCGTAATTCATCTTAGGATCATATAAGTCTACTTGGACGTCGCCAAACTGTTTACCAGTTTTTTTATTTTCAAGCTTGAATGCCATCATGTTCATTTCACCAAGCTTATAATCGACCTGGTACAGACCGAACCCATCAACTTTGAGTGGCTTGTTAACCTGGATTGACTGGTCTCGGACTTTTTCAAGTTCTGGCTTCTCTCCTGGAACTGTGTCACCCTTTTTTTTGTAAAGCGTCGCATTCGTTTGATAGTTCTTCACTACAGTTCCGACTTTATTAATTGCATCCTTAAAAACTTCGTCGTCTTTATCTTTATCATAGACTTCAAAGATGAACTGATTATTCTTTAGAAAATATTGCCCTTCTGTGCCGGGAATTGCTTTTGTTTCCCCTTCCCTTAACCAAAGGATTTCATCAACATACATTCCCGGGACGAAGCGAAGCATTCCGCCAATCAAAAAGATAATCAGCCCTAAATGGTTGACATATGGACCCCATCTGGAGAAACGATTCTTTTCTGCGAGAATGTTTCCGTTTTCTTCACGGATTTTATATCTCTTTTGAGTTAAATGGTTTGTAATCTTACCCATAGCATCATCTGACAATTCACCATCCGACACACTGAACATCCTCTGGCGCTTCAGAAAACTTTCATGCCTAGTAACTCGCTGTTTAGTAAGAGACCTGTACAATGGGACTACCCTGTCCAGACTGGCAATTAAAAGTGATGTACCCAGTCCAGCTATCAAGAGCAAGTACCACCAGGAGCTATAAAGATTATGGAATCCTAAATCATAATAAAGTTTTCCTAACCATCCATACTTTTCTTCATAATATTCCCCTGCCGGCATTAATGGAGGGATATACATTTCCTGTGGAAAAATCGTACCAAGTGAAGAAGCGACCAAGAGGGTAATGATCAGCGATACCCCCACCTTAACTGATGAAAAGAAATTCCATATCTTATCGACAACCGTCTTATTATAAGTCTGTGAACGGCGTGCGCTTCCTTCATAACGCATATCAAGTAACTGCGTTTCTTTTTCCTTTTCTTCTAGAACTCTCCCGCAAGATTCACAAAGAATGGTTCCATGTGGATTTACATGGCCACATTCACATTTTACATCGTTCATTGTAAAAACTCCCTGTTCCCCTTACTTTAAGGTTTAATCTGTTCCATGAATTCACGGACTGTTTCTTCTGTTAATTCCCCTGTATGGCTTTTGACAACATTGCCTTCTTTGTCAATCAGAAAGGTGATTGGCAGCGGATTAATCCCATAGGCAGCCTGGACTTGTCCATCCTTGTCAATCATCACCGGGAAATTAAGTCCTTTACGCTCAATGAATTTGTTTACTACCAGTTCTGTTTCACTTGAATCTATTGCCAGAACCTGGACTCCTTGGTCTTTAAATTGCTGATACTGGTTCTCGATGTTAGGCATTTCCCGTTCGCAAGGCTTGCACCATGTAGCCCAAAAATTCAAGAAAACTCCTTGCCCTTTATATTCTGAAAGTCTGTGTTTATTGCCATTCATATCAATCAGGACAAAATCAGGCGCAGGCTTGCCGATTTCAATTTTCTGGTTCTTATCTTTGTTCATATTGGCGTACAATGTATACGCTACTGCCGCAGCCAAAACCGCAAGTATAATGGTCCGAGTGAGCAGACGCTTTTTTTTCATTTTTAAACCTCCTACCGTATTCCCCATTATATCATTTACAGACAGTTATGTTGGAAACTCTTTATGATTTTTTTAATCCAAGCACACGCAGCTGTTTTACTTCATGATGAGTAAGCTCTCTTATTTCACCTGTTCGCAAGCCATTCAGTGTCAGGAAACCATATTTTTCTCTCTTTAGCTTCAGGACAGGGTGTCCGATTGCCTCGAACATTCTTCTAACCTGCCTGTTTCGTCCCTCGTGGATGGTAATCTCTACAATTGCGGAATCTTTCTTCTTATCCACACTTAATAGCTTGGTCTTTGCTGGAGCCGTCTTTCCATCCTCTAGCATAATCCCTCTTGCAAGACTTGTCAGCTTTTCTTTTGAAGGGATGCCTTTTACCTTTGCAACATAAACCTTCTCGATTTCATTGCTTGGGTGCATAAGTATGTTCGCAAATTCACCGTCGTTGGTAAGTAACAGTAAACCAGAAGTATCATAATCTAGCCTTCCGACCGGGTAAATCCTTTGTTCAATAGTTTCAAAGAAGTCTGTAACCACTTTTCTGCCTTTATCATCCTGAACGCTCGAAATGACTCCTCGCGGCTTATAGAATAAGAAATAAACCGGCTCTTCTCCCTCGATTTGCACTCCATCGACTTCGATCCTGTCGGAAGAAGTTACTTTACGTCCAAGTTCTTTTACAACACTGCCATTTACTTTGACCCTTCCTTCGAGGATCATTTCTTCAGCTTTTCTTCTTGATGCAATGCCAGCGTGGGCAATAACTTTTTGCAGTCTTTCCATGAAGGTCACTCCTAATAGTATCAATTAACTATTCTTTAGTTTAATATCTAATCCATCCTTATGAATTATGACATAACTCGCGCTGTTTTCAAAGTAAGCAATTCCCTAAAAAATAAATTATATCCTGTAAGACTTGACTGATAATTTTAAAATTAATAATAAATTTTAATACGGCCAAAATAAAAAAGATACCCGCTGAAGAGGTATCCTCATGAAAACATTATGGTAACAACAATAATAGCTGTTGCAATGGCTACTGCATCTGCCATCAGTCCTACTTTTAAAGCATCCCCCATCTTCTTGATCCCAACAGCCCCAAAATAAACAGTTAGGACATAAAAAGTGGTGTCCGTACTACCTTGCAGTGTAGCAGCAAGCCTGCCGATATAAGAATCCGGCCCATACACTCCAATCAAGTCACTCGTTATTCCCAAAGCTGCAGTTCCGGAAATAGGCCTGATGATGGCAAGCGGAACAATTTCAGCCGGTACCCCTATCTTCGCAAGTCCTGGCCTGATTGCATCAACCATTAGATCAAGAGCACCGGATGCTCTGAAAACAGAAATGGCAACCATCATGCCTACTAAAAATGGAATAATCGAGACGGCCATTTTGATTCCTTCTTTTCCGCCTTCAACAAAACTTTCATATGTCGGTACTTTTTTAAACGTTCCATATATTAAGATGAAGCCGATCAAGACAGGAATGAACCATAGCGATATAGCTGAAACGAATTCCATATTCATTTACCCCTTTTGGTTCTTCTATAGTAAAAATAACGGTCTATGAAAATGGCAGCCACAGCTGAAACGGCAGTAGCTACCAGCGTCGGGCCTACTATATCGGTTGGATTCTCTGAATTGTAGTTCATTCTGATTGCAATGACAGTGGTCGGAATCAAGGTAATGCTTGCTGTATTAATTGCGAGAAAGGTGATCATCGAACGACTAGCCTCTTTTTTCCCGCCATTTAATTCTTTAAGTTCTTCCATCGCTTTAATCCCCAAAGGTGTTGCTGCATTTCCAAGTCCAAACATATTTGCAATCATATTTGAAAGGATATAGCCCATCGCGGGATGATTGGAAGGAACTTCAGGGAATAATTTTGAAACAAACGGCTTAAATAAACTTGAAAGCTTCAAAAGCAAGCCAGACTCTTCAGCAATACGCATCATGCCAAGCCAAAAAACAAGAATACTGATTAAACCTATACATAATGTTACTGCTTCCTTAGCACCAGTAAATACAGCTTCATTGACTTCAGCCATTGTTCCGTTCACCATGGCAAAGCCAAGACCAATTAACGTCATGATCACCCAAATGTAATTAACCATGATGATCAATTCCTGTCATCGAGGTAAAGATATTTTTGAAGAAATCAAAAAATGAATTTTCTTTTTTCTTTTCCATTTTATAATAGACCGGCAAGCTGGCTATCTTCTTTTCATCAAGATAAACATTCGCCTTTCCAGCCAGATTAGAATTAAGCTGATCTGCTCCATCCTTTGGCGCTTTTTTTAATTTATATTCTACTCTTACAAGATCTTCTTCTTCAGTGGTTAGCGGATAGTCAAAAGAATGATCTAAATAAAGCATATTCTTATAGTAGGAATCTTTTATGCCTTTTATTTTCCCTTTTGCCAGAATTTCCGCGATATCATAATTGTCATATGCAGATTCAAACATTTGAATATGATCATTCCAATCATCCGGAGCATTGAGAGTGACAGCAATCAATTCAAATCCATCTTTTTCGGCTGTTGAAACCAAGGTCCTTTTTGCACGCTTTGTGTATCCTGTTTTCCCTCCGGTACTGTGCTCGTATAATTCAGTCAGCAGACGATTTTTATTTTTCCATACCCTGTCCCAAGATTCTGTTGGATTTGGTGCTCTGTGGACTTTAGTACCAGCAATCTTTTTATAGTACTCATTGTTCATTGCGTAACGGGTTAGCAAGGCCATATCATACGCTGTAGAAACATGATTTTCATGATCATCAAGACCATGCGGGTTTGCGAAATTAGTGTTTTCCATCCCGATTTCACGAGCTTTTTCGTTCATAAGGAAGGCAAACCCTTCAAGGCTTCCGCCAACATATTCTGCGATGGCTACGGCTGCATCATTTCCAGATCTCAGCATCAACCCGTAAACCAGGTCCTCCAGCTTTATTTTTTCGCCGGGTTTCAAATAAATCGATGATCCCTCTGCATGGGCAGCCTTTTCGGTTACCTTAACCATGTTATTCATTTTTCCTGATTCAATTGCCAGTATTGCCGTCATAATTTTGGTGATGCTGGCAATCCGGCTTACTTTATGTGCGTCTTTTTCAAATAATACCCTGCCAGATTCCTGTTCTATCAAAATAGCACTGCTGGCACTAACTGAAATAGAAGCCTGGGCAGTACCAGGAACGCTGTATAGCATTAGGGCGGTGATTAACAAAATGATTATCCATTTCCTATTCATTGATAGACCCTCGTCTCCTTTGGCAGTTTGTACAAGTTTATGCAGGACAAGGCATGATATGACTACAAGCTTCGGGTTATACTTTAAGTCAATTGGCATAAAAAAAAGAAACAGCTGTATAAAGCTGTTTCTTTCTGACTGTAGACAAACTCGATGAAAATCGGGTTGTCTACAGTCAGTCTTATTAATTTTTTCCGATGGTAAATAGGTCTGTTGAGTTCCATTCCTATCAACTGGTGCCAGAAACCAACATCCGACCTTTTACACAGCCTTTTCAACAATTATCGGGATTGGAGCATCTTTGTACGGTAATCTGTTTCGTAGTACTCCAATTCTTCTCTTATTCGCTGAAAACTGCCCTCGAGGCCAAGCAGCAGCTCACTTAATTCTGAAGATACTGGCTGTCTGAACTTTATAGCATTCTTTCCTGTATATGCCGACCTGCTATCCTCATACCACACATCACTTTTTGGAGAGAAGAATTCTTCAATGCACTGGTAATAAATCCTGTATAGTGTTTTTTCTGCGGCAGCCTTTGAAAATGCTTCCGCCTGCAAAATGACCTTACAAGCATCGAGACCTTCTTCACAATATACTGTCAGTTTCCTCAGGCTTGAGAGGATGGACTTATAATATTCTTCATTAGCTTTTTGTCCCTGTTGAAGTGTGGTAAGGGTTGTTTCATTCAGGAATGCTTCCAGCTCGTGCACGCTATTCGCCAGAAATTCCCTGACTTCTTCAATTTGTGTTTTAACGATTGTATTACCCAAAATAACACCCCCGATGGATTTTCATCAAACTTATTAGACTGGCTGGACAATATAATCTAAAGGCGAGCGTACTTCAAAAGCTCCTTTTTGTTCAATGCCCTCAATAATTTCAGGAAGCTTGTTAAAATCAAGACCATTGAAAATATCCGCGAATTCTCTTTGCACATTAATATATACCCTCTTACGATGGCGATATCCGGGATTTTTCAATAAAGCTGCCAGTGCAACAAGATCTCTTAAATAAACTTCACTTGATCCGGCCTTGAACGGTGGATCTGCTTCAAAGGGTGTGATGCTGCCAATCAATTCATCAAAATACCTGACATACAATACATGCAATGTTTTTTCTTTGCCGTCTTCAACAAAGGTGACTTCACTCCGGTTAAAAAAATCCTCAGATGTATTTGATTTCTCTTTTTCAAGTTCATACCCAACACATTGCTTAATAAGCATGTTATTCCTCCTGATGGACATTCATTCTATCAAAATAGATATGTATAAAGAAAATGCCTTCGATAACGAAAAGCATTTCCAATTAATAATTATTTAAATTTTATCATAAATTCTAAACTTTGTGCACAAAAGCTAAATATCCATATCCATCGTTTCCTGGAATTTTTCAAAGAAAAGATCTGCATCATCCTGGATATCATCTTCATCAATCTTTTCAGGAAGTGGCGGGAGTTCCTTGATATTTTTCAAGCCGAAGTAATCAAGAAATTCCTTTGTGGTGCCATATAAAATAGCCCTGCCCGTTCCTTCCGCCCTGCCAACCTCTTTAATCAGCGCCCTGGAAGTCAGTGTATGCAATGGTCTTTCTGTTTTCACACCGCGTATCTCTTCAATTTCCGCCCTTGTGATTGGCTGTTTATAAGCTATTATTGCCAGTGTTTCAAGAGCTGCCTGTGAAAGATGGCCGGCACCTGGTGATTCTACAAGTTTTTTTAAATAATTGGCATGCTCTTTTTTCGTGGCAAGCTGAAGAACACCTGCAAGCTGAACGATCGTTATCCCCCGATTATCATCTTTTTCATATTCCATCTGCAATTCAGACAAAATCTCATTAGCCTTCAGTTCTTCCACGTCTAGCACTGCCGCTATTTGCTTGAGGCTGAGCCCCTCATCTCCCGCAGCAAATAGCAGGCTTTCCAAAATACCTTTCCACTTAACTATTTCCAAGCTTTTTACTCCTTTCTTGCAGTCATAAATATCTCAGCAAAATTCTGTTCTTGCTGCACATCGATTTCCTTCCGTTTTATCAATTCAAGGATGGCCAAGAACGTAACGACAATGTGTCCACGATCAGAATTCGGGAACAAATCATTAAAACTGGTCCTCGTCCCGCTCGCTTTCAGGAAGTGGATGATTTCATCCATTCTTTTTTCAATAGATATTTCCTGACGGGCAATTTTTGTAGACATCGGCTTCTGCAATTTCTTTCTTCTTAATAGCTTTTGAAAAGCTCCCAGCATATCGTATAAAGAAATATCCAGGTCTGTATTTTCGGTTTTTATTTCCTTCGCATATTCAGTCAAATCACTCGGTGGCTTCGTATAGATAAGGCCTCGTTCTTGTTCAAGTGACTTTAAATCACTTGCGGCCTCTTTGAATTTTTTGTATTCAATCAGCCTTTCTACAAGTTCATTTCGCGGATCTTCCTCTTGTTCAAACTCAAATTCATCAATGATTTCTTCCTCATGCTTTGGAAGAAGCATTTTGCTTTTTATGGCCAAAAGTGTTGCTGCCATCACCAGAAATTCACTTGCGACATCCAACTGGACCTCTTTCATTGCATGGATATACATGAGATATTGTTCAGTAATTTCCGCTACAGGTATATCATAAATATCAATCTCCAGGCGATTGATCAAGTGCAGAAGTAAATCCAACGGGCCTTCGAAAGCCTCGATTTTCACATTATATTGCATCGTTTCCCACCAAAATTCCTATATTGAACTGCATCATTATATAAGTATAGTGGATTAGCATAAGGTTATCCATTACTAATTTCTATATGAATTTTTAAAATTCCTGATAAAACAGGGACTATCGCCCAAACCTTTAACCTAGTTTCCTCATATGCTGAAAATGTAAAGTAGGCTATTTTACTATCAGGAGGTAATGTGCATGTCAGATAAAAAAGGTCATGGATGCAACGGACTAGGAGCTGGGTTTGCTCTTATCGTAGTGCTTTTCATATTGCTAATCATTGTAGGTGCAGCCTGGCTATAAGGATAAATGCCAGCCATCTAAATAGCACCCCACTATTCAGTGCCCGGCATCTGCCGGGCGTTTTCTCTTTATTGACTTTATCTATGATTCGAGAAAAGCACCTTGCTATCTTTGTTAGTCTTATGGCTCTGTAAACAAGGCTGTTGATTTTCGTTCCAGATGCTTCGCTTTCCGCTGAAGAATTATGAAAAAGCCCAACTTCCGGTTTTTTCATAAGCAAATTCTTCTAGGGGCTGGCGCTTAGCCCCGCAGGACACTGAATTAGCTTCCTCGAATCTGCCCACGC
>NZ_JBALQL010000006.1:327710-334039 GCF_036964885.1 Bacillus sp. JJ1122
GGTTTAAAAATCAACATTCAGCTATAACAGAGCCTTCTTATAAAAAACACTACCTACGTAAATCGGTTTCTAATTTTATCAACCACTAAATTGTGCTAAGCTAGTGGTACTTGATGGGGGGTCTATTCATGACTAAATATCCAAAATCATATATACAATATCTCGCCCATTTCCACGGAGACAGGGATTACTTTGAGTGCCACGAAATCCTGGAGGAATATTGGAAAGCCACGGATGCAGGCAATAAAAAATCCATCTGGGTCGCGTTCATCCTGCTGGCCGTATCAAATTACCATTACAGGCGCAATAATTATGGCGGAGCGATAAGAACATTAAGAAAATCACTAGAAATTTTTTCACTTGATGAGCAGAGCTGTCTGTGTTTAGGCATTAATCATGAGGCTCTGATGGACATATTAAAAAAAAGAGAGAAGAATTTATTGAACCGGATTCCTTATTTAAGTTTTAACCTTCCTATTACAGATATGGAGGTTGTAAAGCTTTGCCAGGAGGAATGTAAAGAAAACGGCTTTAAATGGGGAGCTAAGAGTGACCTTAATGACGAGGAATTGATTAACAGACATTCTTCAAGAGACCGGAGCGAAGTCATAGCAGAGCGTAAAATGGCACTGGACGAAAGAAAAAAAGAAAAAAGGCAGTGAGATTTAACATCCACTGCCTTCAGCTGTATTTCCTTCTTGAATGCATTTTTCAAAAAATGCTATAGTTTCATCATTTGCTGATGCCTTCCAATCAGGAAACATCTCCTGGAGGGCATTGACCATCCTTTTGCCAATCCCCTGATGCCTATGAGATGGATTAACGGATATATGCTGAATCTGCATTATTTTTGGATCAATGAAGTTCACACCTAAAAGCCCGATGATGTCTTCATCTTCCTTCCATAAAAATAAATGCCAGGATTCGTCTGTTTCGTAATTCTTCATCGTTTGCTGCAGCTTTTTTAAATCCTTTTCATTAGGCATGAAAGACAATAGACCCATCGCAATCTTTTCGAATGCCTTTTTATAACGAATTAACATAAATATCCCTCATTAGTGGTTTGACGGTAGTAATGGAATGATAACATGACCATTTTTTCCATTTTTCTTCTAAATTAAACCTTTATGCCCTATTCACTGATAGAGCCTAAATAAGCGAATGTGAAAAAAAGCCTTTTAATAATATATGCTTTCAAGCAGTTCAGGTTCATACGATGTTGCAATTGATAATATCATACATAAAACAGGACGATTCTTCAATTAATTTTCTATTCCCTATTGTCCAGGAACAATAAATAACCAGTAATAAGCCCCCCAGGCAACAGCCATCAGCAATAAAAGCATAAATAACATCAAGTTATTTTTCTTCATAAGGCATCCCTCCCAAACTGTAATTCTACAATAAGGCTGGGCAATTAGCCAATCTTTAAAATAATTAGCTCCGACTAAAAAAGCTGCAAATTTGCAGCTTAATTTTTTATTTTTTCTTTAATGGGCAAGTCTAATTTTACCATATCCTCAAATGTTTCACGGCGTACCACTAATGTATCCTTTGCGTCTTCAAGAAATACAACGGCCGGACGAGGCAAACGGTTATAATTATTAGCCATGGAATACCCATAAGCACCTGTACAAAAAACAGCCAATAAATCCTGGCTGCATGATTTCGGCAGTGGAAGGTCCCAAATTAACATATCTCCGGACTCACAGCATTTTCCAGCAATCGATACTGTCTCTTCAGGCTTGTCCAGCGCCCTGTTCGCAAGGACCGCTTCATACTTCGCCTGATATAATGCCGGACGGATATTGTCACTCATCCCACCATCTACCGCAACGTATTGGCGGACATTCGGGACATCCTTCCTCGAACCAATACGATAAAGTGTCGTACCAGCATCCCCTACAAGGGATCGGCCAGGTTCAATCCAAATTTCAGGCATTTTCATTGAATAGGAGGCTGCCTGTTTTTTAACCTCTGCGATAATTTCCACAACATACTGAGCTGCAGGAATTGGATGGTCTTCATTTGTATAACGTATCCCAAACCCTCCGCCTAGATTAAGAACCTTTGATTCGAATGAAAGCTCATTTTTCCAATGATGCAATTTCTCGAAAATTTTCTGGGCAGCCAATATAAATCCAGTAGTTTCAAAAATTTGCGAACCGATGTGGCAGTGAAGACCTAAAAGTTCAATATTATTATCCTTCAATGCAATTTGCATCGCCTCATCAGCCTGTCCGTTCTGCAAATCAAAACCAAATTTAGAATCTTCCTGACCCGTTAAAATATAGTCATGTGTATGGGCCTCAATCCCAGGGGTGACACGAAGCAGCACCTTCATATTCTTCTTTTTATCCCTACAGAGGCCTCGCAGCATCTCTAATTCATAAAAATTATCGACCACAATGCAGCCAACATTGTTTTCAATCGCCATGATAAGCTCTTCGCGGCTTTTATTGTTTCCATGAAAATGGATTCTTTCAGTAGGAAAGCCAGCTGCAAGCGCAGTAAACAATTCTCCTCCAGACACGACGTCCAGCGATAGCTCTTCCTCATCCGCCAGCTGAACCATGGCCACAGTTGAAAAAGCCTTGCTTGCATATGCTACCTGAGCGGTAATTCCCGCATTCTCAAATGTTTTTTTAAAGCTTCTTGCTCTTTCCCGTATTAAAGCTACATCATAGACATATAGTGGGGTTCCATATTTCTCAGCCAATTGGACTGTATCAACACCGCCAATTTCTAAATGCCCAAGACGATTAACCTTTGCAGTTCCTTGAAATTCCATGCTGTCCCCTCATCCCTTGACAATATATAACCTTTTTCATTCATAGTAGGCTGCTAAACGAACGATTTTCACTCAGATAAAGCAATCCTGAGAATTTGTAATCAATAGAGCAAACTCTTGAAGATAAGTTTTTGCTCTGTTCACATTAACAACAATATTTAGAAAAAGCCTAATAAATAAATAGACAGTTCAGTCGTGAACTGTCTATTTTTTTGCTTTAAGTCTTTAGTAAATTAAAAACACTTTACCATATTCTATTGGAACGTGCAATTGGAACTTGGTCATGAATTTGAAGGCTGTTTATATCGATTTTTAGCATGGACGATACTCGGCCTGATTTTGGAACCTGGAACAGCCCTCCTGATAATAATCTGCAAGAAAGCTATTGGGTGAAAAGGCATGAATGGCCACAGGTATGGAGTATTCAAAGACTTGATATTTGCGAGCATCAACAGCCAAACTGTAGTGCCGACCATAAATCCAGGAACATGGAAAAGTGCTGTAACGATCAAAAGAAATACCCTGCCTATCTTATTTGCAATACTTAGCTCATAGCTTGGGGTCGCATATGTTCCGATAGCAGCCACTGCCACATACAGGATGACTTCCGGAACAAACATCCCTACATCAATTGCAATTTGACCAATCAGTACAGCAGCGATCAAACCCATAGCAGTTGATAAAGGCGTCGGTGTATGGATTGCAGCCATTCTCAGGAATTCAATCCCTCCGTCCGCAAGCATAATCTGCAAGAAAATCGGGATATTGGATTTGTCATTTGGACCAATAAAGTTAATTTTTTCTGGCAGAAGATCTGGATTCTGAACGAATAAATACCATAACGGCAAAAGCAAAAGCGACGCGAGCACTCCTAGGAACCTGACCCATCTGACCATTGTCCCGACTGCTGGCGACTGCCTGTATTCCTCAGCATGCTGGAGATGGTGGAAATATGTTGTTGGCGTAATAATGACACTTGGAGATGTATCCACGTAAATCAATACATGCCCTTCCAGCAAATGGGTTGCAGCCACATCCGCACGCTCGGTGTACCTAACGAGTGGATATGGATTGTAACCTTGTTTAACAAGAAACTCTTCAATCGTCTTATCTGCCATCGTAATTCCATCGATTTTAATCGTATTTAATTCCTTTTTAATTACTTCGATTAAATCAGGATTCGCAATATCCTTGATATAGGCGATGGCTACATCTGATTTGGAACGCTCTCCAACCTTCATCATTTCAAAACGAAGATTCTCGTCCCTGATTCTTCTTCTCGTCAGTGCGGTGTTTACGATAATATTTTCGACAAAGCCATCCCTCGATCCACGGACGACCTTTTCAGTGTCAGGCTCTTGTGGCTGCCTTCCAGGATAACTCCGAACATCGACAACAAAGGCAGTCCTTTCACCCTCGACCAAAATTACAATCAAACCAGATAAAACCTGATCAACCAGCTCATCCATTGTTTTAATTGTCTGTACTGATTGGTGAGTAATCCTATTCTCGACAATCATCTGAAGGTGCGTGGACAGCTTTTCATGGTCATTGATACCAACTAATTCTTCCACAATATGAATGATAAACTGGGTATCACATAAACCATTTACATAATAAAAGTGAACCTCTTTTTTTAGGATTTTCAGCTTTCTGACGCCAAGATCGAAGCTGTCTTCCAAACCTACCCGCTCTTTCATGTATTTTTCAGCTTCATACAAGGATTCCGGTATAGGCAGCATATCGTGTTTATTCTTTGGCATAAAATCCGCTCCTTTCAAGGATGATTTCCACTGCTTTCTTCGTGATCGGTGCCCCGCGCTCGTAATGGTCGCGGCGAGCCATCTTGCCAATATCGCCAATTCCTATAATCAGAGGGACATCTAACTTATCTAAACAGTAAACCGTATCACCATTGATCCTTCCCTGCTCCAGTTCCGGAAGTCCATGTTTATCAACTCCATATGGGGTAAGCTCTCCATCTCTGTCGATGCAGAAATCCACCTTGCTCCACTCTGCCATATGAGTTTTCGAAGCTACGGCAATGACTCCAAGTACATTGATATCCTCATGCTCGGCAACATATTTTAATGCCTGTTCACCTGCGCCTTCACCTAGGAAGCCACTATCATCAAACATCACTAAAACAGGATCATTGGCTGCTTTTTTGATCAGGTTTACAAGACTTGACCCCGAAAGGACGGACGGATTGCCATGCGAATGAGAAATACATCGCCCGCCAACATCAGCTGCGACTCGTTCTACTGCTCGTCTGGCATAGTCATCGCCATCTGTAATTAAGATCACATTCCGTTTCTCGGCCATTCGATGCCGTCCTTTCTGATCCATCGTTTTTTTACCGGCCGACAAAGTATATCCAGTGAAATAAAGAACCGAATACTTTGCCTAGAACAATTGCCATTAACAATATTTCAAGCTTGTCATCTACGCGAATTCTTTTTGCCAAAATAGGCAGTACATTAAGAACTTCCGTCAAAGCTGCTGCGAGCATGCCGACGAATATTCCTCCTGCCAAACCGAGCGGGATAGCCAAATACGGAGAGAAATTCAGTATAGGATCCCGAATGCTCCCCGCAGTTCCCAACAGGGCACCAAGAACGACAGACCATTCATACCATGAAATCAGGTTCATTGTTTTTGTCAATTGGGTAAGCCTTGGAATCACACCCAACACAGTCAAAAATGCTACAAATCCTGAGCCTACCGCCAGCCCGCTTGCAAGTCCTACCAGCATGATGAATAACACACTAATGATCATCGACGTGCTTCACGTTTTCCTTATTTTCATGGAGGATTACATATTGATCGAGCGATTGCTGGTAGTTGAACATTTCCACCTCGAGCGGGCTAGGCTCTTCATTAATCCTTTTTTTGAATACATGATTGAAAAATAAAATCATACCTAGACCAATTCCGATTGAATAGGGAATTTGAAAGAGAAGAGGCTTTTTTTCCGTCTTTCCCGTCAAGATTGTATAAATGCGCTCCTGAACACTTTGCATGCTGACGTCCTCATGAAAGTTCATGATAGTAAGGGCGGCACCGAAAAATAATAAAAACCAGACTAGAAAGAAGTATGGTATCGACATCCCCTTTTTTTTATAAATCACTTCCACAATAGTCTGGGGTGGCCCTAATGCCTGGACTTCATATTCAGGAAATTTCCCTGTGATAAACTTAATCACCTTCATCACATCAATGATGTGGATATGATCCTTAGGTGTCACCTTCAGGACCTGCAGCATAATAAGTTTGTCATAGATTTCTTCGCCAGCAATGATTTGCGCAATATCCTTTAACAAGAGTGATTCTTCTGGTTTGACTTGAACTCGATTGCGCATGCGAATATAAATCGTTTTTTCCATCAGATTCACTTCCAACACATTGTTTTCCTTGTATATTTAGTATGTTTAGCTGTTGTTTTTTCATGAAGTCCAATAATTGGTTATGATAACGTTTTTTTGGCAATGGCTCTGTTAAACAAGGCTGTTGATTTTCGTTCCAGGCGCTTCGCTTT
>NZ_JBALQL010000006.1:334054-354239 GCF_036964885.1 Bacillus sp. JJ1122
GATGGAAATGCGTTAGCATTTTCGGAGGAGTCTACGCGCCTGGAACGAAGGTCAACAGGATATAAAAATCAACATTCAGCTATAACAGAGCCTTGGCAAAAAAAAAGCCGCATGGATATTAAATATCCATACGGCCTTTCATTTGCTGAAGTATTTTTTTTTCGAGTCGCGAGACCTGTACCTGGGAAATCCCCAGCCTCAATGCTACCTCCGACTGAGTCTGGTCTTTATAATATCTCAAGTACACAATCAGCTTTTCCCTTTCATCAAGTTCATTGATCGCTTCTTTCAAAGCAATTTTATCGAACCATCGTCCCTCTTCCCCATTATCAATCTGATCAAGCAGGGTGATTGGGTCTCCATCGTTTTCATAGACAGTTTCATGAATGGAAGCGGGCGTTCGGCTAGCTTCCTGTGCCATGATTACTTCTTCAGGAGAAAGCTGGAGATACTCCGCAACTTCATTGACAGTTGGTACCCTGCCAAAATTCTTCGAAAGTTCATCTTTCGCTTTCCTGATTTTATTACCGGTCTCTTTCAATGACCTGCTCACTTTAACAGTACCATCATCCCTGATAAAGCGCTGGATTTCTCCAATAATCATTGGAACCGCGTAAGTAGAAAATTTCACGTCATATGAAAGGTCAAATTTATCAACCGATTTCAAAAGGCCTATGCTGCCAATTTGGAAAAGGTCGTCCGGATCGTACCCTCTGTTGAGGAAGCGCTGGACGACAGACCATACAAGGCGCATGTTTTTTTGGACAATCAAATCCCTGGCGGCCTGGTCTCCCTGCTGGCTTCTCAAAATCAGTTCTTTGACTTCATGGTCCTTAAGATACGTTTGGCTATTATCGTTTTTTACCTCCACATCCATAGGCAGAACTCCCTTAATTGCACAGCGCTTTGCTCTTTGACAGGTGCTTTTTCAAACGAATCTCTGTCCCAAAGCCGGGCTCTGATCTCACTTGTACTTCGTCCATGAAATTTTCCATAATCGTAAAGCCCATCCCTGATCTCTCAAGTTCAGGTTTGGACGTGTATAGAGGCTGCATCGCCTCATCGATATCAGATATGCCAATACCTTCATCCTTAATCAGCATCTCAACGGTACCTTCCTGCAATAAAACAGAGATGTACACCATTCCTTTGGCATCATTTTCATATCCATGGATAATCGAGTTCGTAACCGCTTCAGAAACAACCGTTTTGATTTCAGTCAGTTCATCCAAAGTAGGATCCAGCTGCGCAATGAAAGCAGCAACGGTTACCCTCGCAAATGACTCATTTTGGCTTAACGCGCTAAATTGAAGATTCATCTCATTCTTCATGGATCAAGCAACCCCCAATCTCTCTAATGCATATTCTTCAGTCGGTTCAAGACGGATAATCTTAAATAACCCCGACATGTCAAATAACCTTTTGATTGGCGGCGAGATCGCACAAACGACCATTTCTCCATGGAGCTGTTTAATTTGCTTATATCTTCCTAAAACTACACCAAGGCCGGAACTATCCATAAAGGAAAGATGCTCAAGGTTTAAGACAATGTGGCGGACATTTTCATTCTCAAGGGCTTTTGTTGCCTGCTCGCGAAGCTGGTCTGCTGTATGGTGGTCCAACTCACCGCTAATTCGAATACATAAGACGTCATGCTTCACTTCCATATCAATGTTAAGACTCACTATCCAAGCCTCCTTATCTGGTATAGTGAGTCAATTCTCTATTTCACAAGGCAATTCCTTCTTAAGAACAAAACTAGTGTGAATTCGCTAAAACTAGATAGAATGACAGCGCATTCGACAACCCTTTAATTAGGATAGTATGTTCCATTATTTTAAGGCAGTTATCTTTGGACAACTGATGATATTTTGTATTAAACAAGTAAATGATCGCAGTCAATTAGTTAATTTGCTGCCAACTGGTGGAAAACTATTATTTTTGGCTTCCAGCGCGTGTAAACATACCAAACGAACGTTTATATAACATCCACCAGCTCGCTTTTTCTACTTTTGTATCCGCAACAAGCTGTGTTTCGGCTAGAACTTTTCCATTTTTCACCAGCTTCAGAGTACCTACCTTATCGCCTTTTTGAACGGGTGCTTTTAATGACTTATTCAGAGTGATTTTTTGTTTTACATCTTTGATGTCTTCCCCTTTTTTCGTTAACAGTGAGACACTTTCAGATGTCACCGCGTTTACCATTTGCTTATCGCCTTTGCTGATTGCTGCTTTGCCAAGTGGATGACCTTTTTTGAACATAGGATGAGTCTGGTACTGGCTAAATGCATAATCCAGCATTTTCGTCACCTGTGCATTCCTTGCTTTGGAAGTAGGAGCTCCAAACACTACTGCGATTGCGCGCATACCTTCCTTTTGAGCAGTGGCAGTAAGACAATATTTCGCTTCATTTGTAAATCCAGTCTTTAAACCATCGACACCGGGATAAAAACGGACTAGTTTATTCGTATTGACAAGCCAGAATTTCTTGTCTGAATCCTCACGCAGATAATCTTCGTATGTTCCGGTGAATTTTGTAATTTTTTCATATTTCAATAGTTCTTTTGCCATCATAGCCATATCATATGCAGAGCTGTAATGGCCATCGACAGGCAGTCCTGTCGTATTTTTAAAAACAGTATTCTTTAGACCTAATTCCTTTAATTTATCATTCATCATTTTTACAAAAGCTTCCTCAGATCCGCCGATACGTTCGGCCATTGCAACAGCTGCATCATTGCCAGACCCAATCGCAATTCCTTTCAGCATCTGCTCAACGGTCATTTCTTCTCCTGGCTCCAGGAAGATTTGGGAACCACCCATTGAGGCTGCATACTCGCTTGTACGAACCTTCTCATCCATTTTCAGCCTGCCTTCATCGAGTGCCTCCATAATCAGAAGCATGGTCATAATTTTCGTCATGCTTGCAGGCGGAAGCTTTTCATGGCTGTTTTTTTCAAATAACACTTCTCCAGTGTCTCGCTCAATCAATATTGCCGAGCTGGCTTCATTTGCAAGGCCTGGGTCCCCTTCATTGGCATATCCTTTTGGTACTATAAAAGCAGTGCTCAAAATACTTACAAGCAGTAAACTGGCTAACTTTTTCAGATTCATGGACATAACCCTCCTATCTTTATAGGGTCTATTTTTTCCAATGAATCCATTTTTATACAACTGAGGATCATAAAAAAAGAAGTGAAGGGAATCCCCTTCACTTCTTTCAAAAAATTATTCGGTAATCTCTTCGTGTACCAATATTGGTGCATCAACATGTTCACTTGATACTTTGATATTTTCGTACAGCATTTCCCTTACTTCGCTAACATCTTCAAAATTGCTGTAGATAGTAAGCAGGGACTCGCCTTGTTCTACTTTGTCACCGATTTTTTTGCGAAGTACCAGGCCAACAGCCAAATCAATCTCAGATTCTTTAGTCGCTCTTCCTGCTCCAAGAAGCATTGCTGCTGTTCCAACTTCATCAGCTACGATTTCTGCTACATAACCCGCTTCCTTAGCTTCTAGCTCAAAAGTGTACTTAGCTTGCGGAAGTTTGCTAGGATCGTCGACTACTGAGGCATCTCCGCCTTGTGAGCTTAGGAACACCTTAAAGGTTTCAAGGGCTGAGCCATTTCTGATGACCTCTTCAAGCTTTGTGCGTGCCTCATCCAGAGAGCTGGCTTTGCCAGCAAGGAATACCATATGGCTTCCGAGTGTCAGGCAAAGTTCAGTTAAATCTTCAGGACCTTCACCCTTTAGTGTTTCGATTGCTTCTTTTACCTCAAGCGCATTTCCGATTGCGTATCCAAGCGGCTGGCTCATGTCAGAAATGACTGCCATCGTCCGGCGTCCGACATTGTTACCGATTCTGACCATCGCTTTGGCTAATTCTCGGGAATCATCAAGTGTCTTCATGAATGCGCCTGCGCCAGTTTTAACATCCAATACGATTGCATCTGCACCTGCAGCAATTTTCTTGCTCATGATCGAGCTTGCAATCAAAGGAATGCTGTCAACCGTAGCCGTTACATCACGTAATGAATAAAGCTTTTTATCAGCTGGGGTTAAATTTCCGCTTTGGCCGATAACAGCAATCTTATTTTTGTTAACAAGATTGATGAATTCTTCATTGTCGATTTCTACATGGAAGCCTTCGACGGCTTCAAGCTTGTCAATTGTTCCGCCTGTATGCCCAAGGCCACGCCCAGACATTTTTGCGACTGGCACACCAAGTGCAGCAACCAGCGGACCTAATACTAGAGTTGTTGTATCACCAACACCGCCTGTTGAATGCTTATCAACCTTGACTCCTTCTATCTGGGAAAGATCAATTTGATCGCCTGAAGCCACCATTGCCATTGTCAAATCTGCGCGCTCTTTCTCAGTCATTCCCTTGAAAAAAATTGCCATTGTAAGAGCACTTACTTGATAATCAGGAATTGTGCCTGCAGTGTAGCCATCAATGAAAAACTGGATTTCTTCCGTTGATAATTCATGTCCGTCACGTTTTTTCTCTATAACATCAACCATTCTCATTATTATCACCACTTATTAAAATTTAGCCGGGCAGCAGCTATTCTTTATTTTTACCCTAGTGCTTTAACAATCTCGTTTACTAATGTAAGGAAGCTGGATTTTACTTTTTCAGTTGTTTCAATTACTTCATCATGGCTTAATGGCTGGTCCAGGATTCCTGCTGCCATATTAGAAATACAAGAAATGCCAAGTACTTCTAAACCAGAGTGTCTTGCAACGATTACTTCCGGTACTGTAGACATACCGACTGCATCTCCGCCCAATGTACGTGCTAATCTCACTTCAGCAGGAGTTTCATAAACTGGTCCTGGATTTCCAACATATACGCCTTCTTTAATATTGATATTGCATCGTCCCGCAACTTCTTTCGCAATACCTCTTAAATTCTTTGAATAGGCTTCGCTCATGTCAGGGAAACGGACGCCAAAACGTGAATCATTAGGCCCGATCAAAGGGTTTGTTCCCATATTATTGATATGGTCAGTGATGATCATTAAATCGCCAGGGGTAAAGCTTTCATTCACTCCGCCTGCTGCGTTGGTAACAATTAGCTTTTCGATCCCTAACTCTTTCATGACACGCACTGGAAAAGTAACTTTGTCCATGCTATATCCTTCGTAATAATGGAAACGGCCCTTCATAGCAATAACTTCCACACCGCTAAGCTGTCCGCATACTAGCTGACCTGCATGGCCCTCAACAGTGGATACCGGGAATCCTGGGATTTCATTATACGGAATCTTCACTGGGTTATTAATATCTTCTGCAAGGACGCCCAGTCCAGAACCAAGGATCAGCCCAATTTTCGGCTGTTGTTGCAGTTTGTTATTTATGAATGATGCTGCTGTTTGAATTTGATTGTAATCCATGAAATCCACTCCTTATTTCAATTCCTTAAGGAAGCTAATGCCATGTTCAGGCATTTGCACCTCGAAGTTTTCCGCAACTGTTGCTCCGATATCAGCAAATGTTTTGCGGACTGGTAATTCTTTACCTTCAGCCATTCCCTTAGAATACACTAGTAGTGGTACGTATTCCCTTGTGTGGTCCGTTCCATAATGAACTGGGTCATTTCCATGATCCGCAGTAATGATGAGCAAATCATTCTCTTTTAACTTAGAAAACACTTCAGGAAGGCGTGCATCATACTCTTCTAGTGCTTTTCCGTATCCTTCTGGGTTGCGGCGGTGTCCGAATAGGGCATCAAAATCAACAAGATTCAAGAAGCTTAAACCTGTGAAGTCCTGATCCAAAGTTTCGAGCAGTTTATCCATTCCATCCATATTTGACACTGTACGAAGTGATTCAGTCACGCCTTCACCGTCATATATGTCAGAGATTTTGCCGATGGCCAGTACATCTAGACCAGCATCCTTCATTTCATTCATCACTGTTCTGCCAAATGGCTTTAGCGCATAGTCATGGCGGTTGGATGTTCGCTTGAAGTTCCCTGGCTCTCCAAGGAATGGACGTGCGATGACTCTTCCAACCATATATTTTTCATCCAGGGTCAGTTCCCTGGCAATTTTGCAAATTTCATATTGTTCTTCAATTGGTACGATTTCTTCATGAGCGGCTATCTGCAATACGGAATCCGCAGAAGTGTATACAATCAGATTGCCAGTTTTCATATGCTCTTCGCCAAGTTCATCAAGGATTTCGGTACCGCTTGCAGGCTTATTTCCAATGATTTTTCTTCCTGTACGTGATTCTAGCTCTGAGATCAACTCTTCAGGGAACCCATCAGGGAACACTTGGAAAGGAGTTTGAATATTGAGTCCCATGATTTCCCAATGGCCTGTCATTGTATCCTTGCCGTTTGATGCCTCTTCCATCTTTGTATAATATGCCAATGGTTTCTGAGCAGGTTGAATCCCTTTAATTTCTTCAATATTGCTAAGGCCCAGTTGGCCCATATTTGGCATATTCAATCCGTTCATGTGTTCAGCGATATGACCTAATGTGTGTGATCCTTTATCTCCAAACTTTTCCGCATCTGGTGCTTCTCCAATCCCCACGGAATCCATGACGATCAAAAACACCCGCTTATATGTATGCGACATTTTTTTCTCCTCCTTAGAGTTTGAATGCGTTTCCATCATATTAACAATTTTATGTTACCCTTTTTAAGTTAGGATAATCTAATGCGTTTTCATTTGTCAGAAGTCTGACATCTTCATTTTACTAAAATAAACTAAAAATACAAGTAAAAAAAACTGGCTTTTTGGCCAGCTTTTTGACAATTCTATGAAACTATTAAGCTCTTGGATGAAACTTTGTGTAAACATCCTTTAATCTTGTCTTGGTTACATGTGTATAAATTTGCGTGGTCGATATATCGGCATGTCCAAGCATTTCCTGGACAGCCCTAAGGTCTGCACCATTTTCAAGTAGATGCGTGGCGAAAGAATGACGCATTGTATGTGGGGTCAGTTCCTTTTCGATTCCTGCTTCCATGGCCAGGCGCTTTAATATCTTCCAAAAACCCTGTCTCGACAATCCTTTGCCGTGATGGTTCAAGAACAATGAGTCATCACGGTGTTTTTTTGAAACAAGTTTAGGTCTTCCGTTTTCGAGATATTGTTCTATTGCCTCTGACGCTGTTTTGCCGATCGGGATAATCCGTTCCTTGCTACCTTTTCCCATACAGCGGACAAAACCCATTGTTAAATGGACATCAGAAATTTTAAGGCCAATTAATTCACTGACTCGGATACCTGTTGCATATAGCATTTCAAGCATGGCTTTATCGCGGTAGCCAAAGTGTTCAGTCAGCTTAGGGCTGTCAAGCAGAGTTTCAACCTCTTCCATACTGAGAACCTTTGGGAGAGAACGCTCATGCTGCGGGCTCTCTATATGAACGGTTGGATCATGGTCCACTGCTTTCTCGCGCAGCAGAAAGTGATGAAAAGCACGAATAGATGCAATATGTCTGGCAAGTGTTTTTGAAGATTTGCCAGTATCTTTTAAATGGCTAAGGAAATGGACGATTTGCGGGCGCTGGACTGAGTTTAAATCTTCCAGCTGCTCAACATTTTTTAAATAAGTGATATAGCTATTTAAATCTCGCTTGTAGGATACAATCGTGTTCTTTGAAAGTCCTTTTTCTACTAATAAAAAGTGGATAAAGTCATCTAACCTGTCTACCATATATATTACTCCCCATTCAGATAAAACAATAACAGCCTTTCCAGCATGCTTCCATCCTTTTGGACGGTTTTGCCCGAAACTTTAATGGCTGCTCCTTCAGGTGCATCATACCGGTGGTAACTCTCATATTCTTCGTTAATCCACATGATACCATAATAGAATAGGATTGTGCATCCGGTGAACAATATAAACACTTTCAAAGTGTGCATGATCAACCCAAACCAGGATTTCATATTTTTTGCCCCCGTAACTGGTTTAATATGATAAGCTACCGTTTTTTCAGCCGGCCATACTTATTCTTATTAATCTGTATGCCAATTTGGACAAGAAATATACCTGGCAGCTGTTTTTTAAGCAAATAAAAACCTTCTCTCTAAATGAGAAAAGGTTTTTATATCATTCAGTTTCAGCCGTTTCTTTTTCCTGGCATCTGTAACAAATACCGTGGAATGTCAGGCGGTGGTCTTTTATCTTAAAATTCCAATCTCTTTCAACGATCTCTTCCACGTCCTCAAGAAGGTCGTCCTGAATTTCATCAACAGCCCCGCATTCAATGCAGACAAGGTGGTGATGAAAATGGGCAGCGCCTTCCTGGCGGAGATCATAACGGGACACACCGTCCCCAAAGTTTATTTTATCAACAATTTTCAGTTCAGTCAGTAATTCAAGCGTGCGGTATACCGTAGCCAATCCGATTTCAGGAGACTTTTCTTTTACAAGCAAATATACATCTTCTGCACTTAAGTGGTCTTCTTCATGTTCAAGTAAAACGCGTACGGTTGCCTCGCGCTGCGGCGTTAATTTATAGCTGGACGAATGCAGCTGTTTCTTGATTCTATCAATTCTAGTTTCCATTCCTTACTCTCACTCCCCCGCCACTGTCCTTTCATTATATCAGAAGGGTATTGAGAATCAAAATAAAATTATTACAAATAAGAAAGCAGATTTATTATCATTTAATAATAAATTTAATTAACTGAATTTATAACTGCTTTTAAAAGCGTTGGCGACAAATAAGCTTCCACCGCTGCGGCTGCTGCAAGAAAGACAATTGCTGCAACAAAAGAGAATATATAGCGAAAAAATTGCGGCATGATTGGCTGGGTGACTTTCTTCATGAATTGGTTACGGATCATTTTCAACGAAAAGGTTACTGCCATTGCCGCAGTAATAATGAATACAGGAATTATGATGAAATTCTGTGGCAGGATGGATACAAAGGATAATAAGAAGCCGTCCCAGCCCATCTGGTTAACAAGGAAACCGACCGTAAAACCTACAACCATGCCCTTCATGAACAATAGAATTAATATAACAGGTAGACCAATGATGGAAACACCTAAAATCCAGATGAGTCCAATAAATTTCCCGTTATGTAAAAAACTTTGCAGAAATAAATCCCTGCCATCTGCAACCTTCCCCGTTGCTGCCTGTCCAAAAAATTGTGATAAATAATAGAACAGATCCTCTTTTTGAGTGAAGCTGAGGCTGTTCACAATGACTGCCCCGAAAATGACTCCCATTAAAAACAGGACAATTACAAAAAGATAGATTGAGGAATATTCTCGAAAATGGTTTGCTGCGACGTCCTGGTACTTTCTCTTCTTCATCACTCTTCCTCCTGCATATTGGTTAATACAATCATATGCCCGGACTTGTTATCTATGACTATGAGGTGATGAATTTTTGAACTAGTTTAGTAATTGATAGTTTTGGTTAATACCTCATTTGCCTGCCTAAAAAATAAAATCCGGACCGAGTTGGCCGGATTTTATTTATCGGCTATCCTCCCGTATCTGCCACCTCCGCCTGCATGGAATTCCAGCTGACCGGTACGAGCTTTATCGATGATCGAGGCAGTCTTTTCTGGAATGACCTCTTTTAGAGATTCAAGAGGTACTGAATGCAGGATCGCCATCTCTGTTCCAAAATGGTCGAGCAGTTTTTCAAGCATTTTAGGTCCCAGCCCCGGGATGAATTCCAATGGCACCTGATGGATGTAAGGCGGCCTGTACCCTTTAAATACTACTTCCGACTTCAATTCGTCAATCCTGTCTGCAACACCTTTAACCTTTTTCATCGAACCACATTGGCTGCAATGATCCTCGTTTGATTGGATGTGGGTGAAACACTCAGCACAAACTGTACGATGGTATTTTCCGAGCTGCGGGTCCAGACCGTAATTAGCGTTAATGCTTCTGCCTTCAGCCTGCTTCAACGCCAGTTTGAGCTCATGGAATGAAGGCTCATCCATCCCGATTTTCTGATATTCCCTCGCAATTTTCGCAAGAGAATGCGCATCAGAATTGGTGACAAAGGAATAGCCGTGAAGCTCAGAAAGCTGATCTGCCATCATTGTGTCCGAGCTTAAGCCTAGTTCTATACCATCAATCAATTCCGGGTTAAAGACTTCAGTTAGAGATTGTTTAACTCCCTTTCCGTATAAGCTCTTAAAAGGTGTAAACACATGGGCGGGGATGAAAATGCCACCGAGGGATTTTACCTTTTGCTGAAGTTCCCTGCCTGTAATATAGACCCTTTGAGAGCTCAAATGGATATTTTTCAAATGCTGGGAAAGCCACTCAGAAAAATCCCTCATTGTCCGCAGATACGGAAAAAAACATAATACATGAATCGGCCCAAGTGTATCCGGATCATTTATTTCCAATTCAGAACCTAGGATAATACTCATCCCTCCGTACATTAAACCGCCATCTGGATGCTCTTGCAGTTCACCTGCGAGCAATAAATCTTCCATTTCCTCCATTACCTCAGGCGAGTGGCTGTCAATGATGCCAATCATGTTCAGTCCCTTATGGTCCCGTGCATTGCTGATGATATTGCTGAACGTCAGGGACTTGGCCCCTGTGATTTTTACCGCCCTGCCGGATTTCGTTCTCCCAATATGGATGTGGAGATCTACAAAGTAATCTCTCATTTATTTACCCAATGCTTCTTGCAGCTGCAAGTACTGAACTGCATAAGCCGTTTTCGCGTCATAAATTTTTTGTTCTTTTATTAACTGGATCGCCTCTTCAAGTGTAACCTCGATAAGATTGACGAATTCATCTTCATCAGTAGTCGCAGCATTCTCTTTTTGTGAAAGTCCTGTTGCTTTATAGACATGAATGATCTCATCCGCAAAGCCCGGAGATGTATAGAACGAAATAAGCCATTCCATATTTACGCATTCATATCCTGTTTCTTCTTCAAGCTCGCGGGCAGCACATTTATCTGGTTTTTCACCCTTTTCAAGCTTGCCTGCAGGAATTTCGATGATCGTCTTTTCTAACGCCTTCCGGTATTGCTCGACCATCACGATTTTATTTTCATCTGTTACAGGAATTACCGCCACTGCCCCGGGATGCTTTACAATTTCTCTCTTGGAAACATTCCCATTTGGCAGCTCAACGTCGTCCACCTGCAGGCTGATTACCCTTCCAGTAAAAATCTGCTCCGTTTTCAATGTTTTCTCTTCAAGCGGTCTCATTATTCCTTCACTCCTGTTCTAATCCGTTATCAAATGCTCATACATTTTACCATACTTAACTGAAAGGAGTATGCAGATGAAGATTTACGTCCATGATCACGGTATAACCCTTGCAGGAAAGGCATGGGAAATCAAGCGAAAACTAAAGGAATACAGCAAGCAGCATACACTTGTGAAGGACTGGGTAAACACCGTCAAAAATAATGCACGCCAACCTGATTAGTTGAATCAGCTCCCTTCCTTTCGCTAAAATAGAACCAGCATGAAGGAACGGAGTGATATTATGAAAAAACGTCAACTAGGGACATCTGATTTATTTGTCAGCGAGATTGGCCTCGGGTGCATGTCACTGGGAACTGACCAGAAGAAAGCACAGGCAGTTATCGATGCTGCACTTGAGGAAGGTGTTAATTATTTTGACACAGCAGACCTATACGACTTTGGAGAAAATGAACAAATTGTTGGACAAGCATTAAAAAATGTACGAGATCAAGTCATCATCGCGACCAAGGCCGGAAACCGATGGACGGAAGCAAAAGACAGCTGGACGTGGGATCCTTCCAAAGGTTACATCAAAGAAGCTGTTAAGCAGAGCTTGAAACGGTTAAACACTGACTATATCGACCTCTATCAGCTGCATGGCGGAACAATTGAGGACAATATCGAGCAAACGATTGAGGCTTTTGAAGAACTGAAAACTGAGGGCTTTATCAGGCATTATGGGATTTCATCGATCAGGCCAAATGTAATCCGAGAATATATTGATAAATCTAATATTGTGTCTGTGATGATGCAGTATAGCATCCTCGATCGTCGTGCTGAGGAAGAAGCTATACCGTTGCTTCAGGAAAATCACATTAGCATTGTCACGAGAGGAACTGTCGCCAAAGGACTGCTTAGTGACTCTATGTTAAATAAAGCAGCTCAATCCATCAAGAAGAACGGCTATCTGGAATACAGCTTTGATGAATTACAGGAGATACTGCCTGAGTTAAAAGAAAAACTGGCCTCCTCCAGATCTTTAGCTGAAGTGGCTATCCAATATAATCTGGCACAGTCCGCAGTGGCATCCATCGTCGCTGGCGCCAGCTCTCCAGAACAAATTAGGGAAAATGCAAGAGCTGCCAGCAGCCAGCCTTTGTCTGCGGAAGAGATCAAATTGATCCAATTACTGACAAAAGCTAATAAGTATGACCAGCACCGATAATAATTGAATCGTTTTTAATAGAAGGAATACCTTTCGTGGAGAATCGTTCACTTAAGGTGTTCCTTTTTTATTTTTTTTAGCATTGCTGAAGAGTTACAGCTTAGAAAACATATGATTTTTTAGGTGGAATTTTTAATTAGGTGATTAACGGAGAGTTCATTCCGCAGAACTTTGTCGAAATCCCGCAAGTTACCTATTTATTTCCGCAAAAAAGCATCATGATTCCGCGAGATTTTGTCGAAATCCCGCAAACTGGAAATTTCGAGCACTTTTTTCCAATTAAGATAAATTAATAAACGCCTGAAACAAACATCCTAGGCGCTTTCATATTAAACTAATAAACTTTCTCTAAGTTAGCATCAGCAGCATATGCTCCTTTTTAACCCTATGCGCTTTAGCTCGAGGAGCAAAACATGTTTAGCTTAATACGGCCGCCACTGCAATGCTTTTTGCTCTAACTCCTTCACTAGCGGAGATTTTTCTGCAATGTAAGACTCTATATCATATTCGTATTTTTCAGCTGCCTTTTCCTTTATCGCTGCGTATTTCTTGGCTTCCTCTGGGTGTTCAAAAAGATAATCCCTGAACACAAGGTGCCGTTGCAGTTCGTGACTGCCCTTTACGAACGCATGCAAATGTACTTTGCGGATGCCGTTTTTATCACTTTTTTGGAAATATCGCCGCCCCGGAATGCCATTCTCACCTTTTGCCTCATATCCAGCAGTCACTATTTGAGCGGTTGCCTGGTCTATATCTGCTAGCTTGTCAGCGGCAAGAAGTATGTCGATGATTGGCTTAGCGCTTAGCCCAGGTACCGAAGTGCTGCCAATATGGTGGATGTCCACATTATTTGGATGAAAGATATTTTTCAGGCACTCCTTTTCATTTTCGAAAAGCTGCTTCCACTCTTCTTGATATGGAATTACTTCTACTCGTCTGCGCGTCATTTAAATTTCTTCCAATCCATATCACTTTCTGAAAGAAGATCTTCAAATGATTTGTTTTTTTCTCTTAATCGCTGTTCTTCTTTTTTACGCTCAATCTCTGCCTGTTTTTGCTGTTCTTCCTGTTCCTTTAAATGCTTTTGCTGGGCTTTGAGCTTTTCCATGATATCTTGATTAAGCAAATCACCCAGTGTTGCTGGTTTATCGTCTTTTTTTACTGGCTTCTGACGGTTGTGCTTCTTTTTCACTTCAAATCCCTCTGTTCGTTTTTTTTTAGATTATATCACCGAACTCTTGCAATTTAAATAAGTGGATTTCATTCAATTATTATCACAGTTCGCGGTGTTGAATCTTATAAAGAAGGAACGTCTGATGAAAGACGTTCCCGTTTTGTTTAATATGCATCTAAAATGACTGAATCGTCTACCTGCAATTCAGGCTCTGTCGATTTTATGACTTCATCAACAGTATAGCCTGATGCTACTTCAAGCAGCTTCAATCCGAATGGTGTTACATCAATAACAGCCATATCGGTAATGATGCGGTTGACCACACCTTTTCCTGTCAGCGGAAGGCTGCAATCTTTTAGAATCTTAGCTTCTCCATTTTTATTTACATGTTCCATGATAACGATAATTTTACGTGCTCCGTGGACAAGGTCCATTGCACCGCCCATTCCCTTGATCATTTTACCGGGAATCATCCAGTTTGCAAGATCACCAGATTCAGAGACTTCCATTCCGCCGAGGATGGCAATGTTGATATGGCCACCGCGGATCATCGCAAATGATTCTGCTGAGTCAAAGTATGCGGAACCTGGTATCGCTGTTACCGTTTCTTTTCCAGCATTGATCAGGTCAGGGTCAACACTCTCTTCCGTCGGATATGGCCCAATACCGAGCAAACCGTTTTCAGACTGCAGGACAACCTGCTTGTCTTCAGAAATAAAGTTTGCAACAAGTGTAGGCATCCCGATTCCAAGGTTTACGTAAAAACCGTTCTCGATTTCTTTTTCAGCGCGGCGCGCAATTTTTTCACGGACATTCCCTTTGTTTGTTATCATTTGCCTTCTCCTTTCATGATCAGCCAGAGTTAACTTTTCACTGTCAGCCTTTCAATCCTTTTCTCCTGATTCCCTTCTATCAGTGACTGGACATAAATGCTTGGAGTATGGATAGAGTTTGGATCTAATTCCCCAGCTTCATAGAGGTTCTCTACCTCTGCAATCGTTACTCTTCCCGCAGCAGCAATCATCGGGTTGAAATTCCTCGCCGTTTTATGGTAAACGAGGTTGCCCATTCGATCGCCCTTCCACGCTCTGACTATACTGAAATCAGCAGTCAGTGCTTCTTCGAGCAGATATTCCTTACCATTGAATATTCTTGTTTCTTTTCCTTCGGCTATAGGAGTTCCTACCCCGGCAGGCGTATAAAATGCAGGAATTCCAGCTCCTCCTGCCCTGATTTTCTCAGCAAGTGTCCCCTGTGGAATCAGCTCAACTTCAATTTCACCTGACAATACCTGTCTTTCAAACTCTTTATTTTCTCCTACATAGGAGCCTACCATTTTTTTAATCTGTTTATTTTTAAGCAGCAATCCTAGTCCCCAATCATCTACACCACAGTTATTGGAGATGACCGTCAGATCCTTTATCCCTTTTTCAACAAGGGCCAAAATCGCGTTTTCCGGTATACCGCAAAGTCCGAAACCGCCAACCATCAATGTTGCGCCATCATGGATATCCGCTACTGCTTCTTGAAAGGATGTACAAATTCTTTTCATTCGTTGCTCCCCCTTTGTATACAGCCAGTACATGGGCTTTCAATTACCCGACAACTCCTGGTACTGGTTAAATTAGTATGGTAAAAAGATAAGTAACACACCAAAAACTTATGCAAGCTCTACTACAGTAGCTACGCCTTGTCCGCCGCCAATGCACAGTGTAGCCAGACCTGTCTTGGCATTTCTGCGATTCATCTCGTGGATCAGCGTCACTAGGATCCTGGCTCCGCTCGCTCCAATTGGATGGCCAAGCGCAATCGCACCGCCATTTACGTTTAAAATATCCTTATTAAAATTTAGTTCACGATCGACGGCCAATGATTGCGCCGCAAAGGCTTCATTTGCTTCAATCAGCTCCATTTGATCGAGGGACATTCCTGCTTTGTCCAATGCTTTCTTAACCGCTGTAACTGGACCGATTCCCATAATGCTTGGATCGACACCTGCACTTGCATTTGCCTTTATGACAACAAGCGGCTTAAGACCAAGCTCCTCTGCCTTTGCCCGGCTCATGACTACTAATGCTGCCGCTCCATCATTGATTCCTGATGCATTTCCGGCCGTCACGCTGCCATCCTTTTTGAAGGCTGGACGCAAACCGCCGAGCTTTTCAGCTGTTGTTCCCTTCTTTGGATACTCATCTGTATCAAATACAAGCGGGTCGCCTTTACGTTGCGGGATTTGAATCGGCACAATTTCATCTTTGAATTTCCCTTCACTTATGGCTTTTACAGCCTTATCCTGGCTGGATGCCGCGAATTCGTCCTGCTCGCTGCGGCCGATTTCATATTTAGAGCATAGATTTTCAGCGGTTACACCCATATGGTAGTCATTGAACGCACACCACAGGCCATCTGAAATCATACTGTCAACCAGCTGCTGATCACCCATCTTAAATCCGTCGCGTGCATTTTTTAATAGATAAGGTGCCTGGCTCATGTTTTCCATTCCGCCGGCAACAACGATTTCTGCATCTCCTGCAATGATGGCCTGCGCCGCCAAATGGACTGCCTTCAATCCAGAACCGCATACTTTATTAATCGTCATAGAGGAAGCGCTTTCAGGAAGTTCCGCTTTTATCGCAGCCTGCCTCGCCGGATTCTGGCCAAGCCCTGCCTGCAGGACATTGCCCATGATCACTTCATCTACCTGATCTGGCTGAACGCCTGCCTGCTTTAGTGCATCTTTAATTACTGCGGCTCCAAGTTCCGGCGCAGAAATGTCTTTCAAACTTCCATTAAAGCTGCCGATCGCGGTTCTTACCGCCGATACGATCACTGCTTCGGTTTTACCCAAACTGCTCACCCTTTCTCTGATTTCACATGATATTAACTTCTATTGATTTTATTAAATCCCTTTTATTTTATCAAAATTTTTGTTATTCTTGCATTTTTAAAAATTTTCTATTTAAAATGGAGATATGTAATGAGGAGGGGGAAATCATATGCTAATACTTCCTGAAAAGGTTGAAATAATCGAGGTTGGACCAAGGGATGGACTTCAAAACGAAAAAAGCTTTGTTCCAACTGAAACAAAAAAAGAATTTATTTACGCTTTAAAGAATGCTGGTATTAAAGAGATGGAACTGACTTCATTCGTATCGCCAAAATGGGTGCCGCAAATGGGAGATGCTGCTGTAATTGTTTCTGATTGCCTTGACGACTCTACAAGAAACATCGTCCTTGCCCCTAATAAAAAAGGCATCGAGCGTGTCTATATGACCGATTGCCAAGCGGTTGCCGTTTTCGTCGGTGTCAGTAATACTTTCAATTTAAAGAACATCAATAAAACAACAGAAGAAAGCCTTGCTGAACTAGTGCCTTTGATTGCTGAGCTTAAGGCAAAAAAATATTTTGTCCGCGCATGCATTTCAACCTCTTTTTATTGCCCTTATGAAGGAAAGGTCGACGAGGATGCCGTTTTGGCACTCTGTGAAGAATTTGTACAGGCCGGGGTCGATGAGCTGAGTGTTGCCGATACAATCGGCATGGCTGCTCCTCATGAATCATATTCTTTATTTTCCAGATTAAAAAAGGCATACCCAGATTTATTATTGACAGCCCATTTCCATGACACAAGAAAATTCGCCCTCGCAAATATTTTCGCCGCCCTTCAGGCTGGAGTAACCCGGTTCGATACGTCTGCCGGTGGTCTTGGCGGCTGTCCCTTTGCTCCTGGTGCCGCTGGAAATGCTGCTACTGAAGATGTGGTATATATGCTTCATAGGATGGGGATCGAAACCGGGATCGAACTCGACAAACTGCTACAAGCAATAGAAATCATCAAACCCCATATTTCCAGGCCGATTGAAAGCACCTATTTCCGAATGAATTCTGTAAGCGTTTAATTTTTTTGTATAAGCTCCCTTCCTGATACTCATCTTAAAGGTGAAGGATCTTGAAGAAGGGAGAATTTATCATGAGCCAAAAACGCGATAAAGGATACAGCCAGCAAGGAAAACCTAACGCAGATAATGTTAAGCAGCAAATAGCTGCAGAAGATTTGGAAAAAGCGACCCATCCTACAAAACGCCAAAATTCTCAGCAATAAAGAAATGCGGAAGCACAACGGGCTGTTTCCGCCTATCAAGATTTGTCCGCAAAATCACTTACCAACCAGCAATTTACCGACCGCATTCTTTGCGGTCTTTTTAATGTTTGTCTTTCTGTATCTAATGGTAAAATAAAGAAAAAAGCATTCGGAGGGTTGAGTGTGAGAAAGGCGTTCCGTGTTTTGTTTTCATTTTTGCTCGTACTTGCCTCTCTTGGGGTTTATCTCTCAAATAAAGTGATGTTTCTGAAAAAGAAGGCTGATGAAGAAATATTCACCCGGGAAAAAGAAGCCGGCCATCTTCGCCCTGAGGAATATGAAGCCTTGCCTAAACGGGAGGTTTCAATTCCCTCATCTTTTGGCTATCCGCTTAAAGCCGTCCTTGTCGAACCGCACGATACCAACAGATATATCATCATAGCGCATGGAGTGACGCAGAGCAAAACGAATTCAGTCAAGTATATGAACCTTTTCCTTGAAAGGGGATTTAACGCTGTCATATACGATCATCGCCGCCATGGTGAATCCGGCGGAAAGACGACAAGCTATGGCCACTATGAAAAATTCGATTTGAAAGCAGTTGTTGACTGGCTTAAAGAACAAAAGGGGCCTGATTTGTTCCTTGGCATTCATGGTGAATCCATGGGGGCTGCTACCCTTCTCCTTTATGCTGGAATAATTGAAGATGGCGCTGATTTCTATGTTGCTGATTGCCCATTTTCTGATTTCAGCGAGCAGCTCGCCTATCGAGTGAAAACAGAGGTAAAGCTGCTGCCGACCCGGATTCTGCTGCCAATTGCCGGTTTGTTCGTGCGCATTCGTGACAAATACTCACTCAGTGACGTTTCACCTATTTCGGTCATTGAAAACATCAAAAACCCTATTCTTTTCATCCACAGCCGCAAGGACGATTTCATCCTGCCGTCCATGACCGAGGCATTGTTCGAGCAGAAAAAAGGCCCGAAGAAGCTTTATATGGCAGAAAACGGACTTCATGCCCAGTCTTTCAGTCAGAATCGCGTGGAATATGAGAAGGTGCTTGATGAGTTCCTTGAAGAATATGTCTATGTAAATGATCGAGATTTACATGGTGACGTTTCAATGAGTCCTGAGGTTTGACAGTGACCAGCACATTAACGTAGTGCTGGTAAGTTGTTCTCGGACTCCTTCTCATAACAACTCGTCGTGCTTTCTTTCCCTTCGAGTTGTTCTCGGGCTCTTTCTCATAACAACTCGTCACGTTTTTTTCCCTTCGAGTTGTTCTCGGGCTCTTTCTCATAACAACTCGTCACGCTTTTTTCCCTTCGAGTTGTTCTCGGACTCCTTCTCATAACAACTCGTCACGCTTTTTTCCTTCGAGTTGATCTCGGCCCCCTGCTCCAATTAATTTTCATTCATTTTTTGCTGGCAAAACAATTGAAAAGAACCTAACGTAAAAAGGCTGGCTCCTTTCGGAACCAACCTTTTTACTGTTTTTCTCCCTGACGGTCCATCTCTTTACCGTCCGCCCCTAGCGCTCTTACTTCTTTATAATCGCCTATAGCATAATAATAACGTTCATTTCCCTTTTCAGTGATGTTGATCTTGGTGAATTTCCCATCGGCACCCGCAGCTTCTACCGATCGTATATCCGGGTTGACAATCTTTCCAAAAACAACGGGAAGCTTGTTATCCAATTTGCCATTTTCCTGATAGGTATGGAAAACGTCCGCATATAAAATCATGAAATCATTCTTATAATAAGTCCAGTGGTTATGCCCGGCATTTTCCCAGCCATCCTTTTTGCTGCCTTTAATATAGGCAACTGCCAGCGCATCAAATTTGTTGGTTCCATCCTTCTGTTGGGTTGTGTAAAAGACCAGCCAGCCATCCTTTACTTTTTCCTTATGCACGATTTGTTTGATGTTGAACGGAATATCATTTTGGATCGCTTCTTCCGCAGTCTTATATGTGCATGCAGAGAGCAGAAGCACGCACATGGCCATTATGGCAGCTCGCCGCAATTTCTCCATAGTTCTCCCCCTATCCACCAAACGATTTATGTATCAAAAAAGCCTCTCTCTTATTTAACCCTTTTTCCAAATTATTGTAAAACAATAACCCTTGCTTCTTAGTTCAAGCCTTGGTTTTATCAAAAAAACTCATGCGCGGATTAAGATATTCACTTGGGCTCTTTAACTGAAAACACCCTGCCGCTGCACTATAATCAAGCGTCATTTGTTCATCAAAAAAGACTTCCTTCGCTCCTTCAATTAATACAGGTATATCATTCGTTTCTATTTCGATTTCGTTTTGTTCCTGTTCACTTTCAAGCCAGAGGGCGGCTACCCCATTCACTGCACAGCCACAACCGTCTATATCGTATTTCAGTTTTAAATATCCTTCTTTTCCTGAAATCTTTTCTTTCAGCTTATCAGCCGCAGCCTGTGTGATTTCCATCTTCATATCTGCCTGCACACCTTCCTGATTTTTTATATGTTTAGCTCTGTATAACAAGGCTGTTGATTTTCGTTCCAGGCGCTTCGCTTT
>NZ_JBALQL010000006.1:354278-354859 GCF_036964885.1 Bacillus sp. JJ1122
CTGCGGGGTCTCACCTGACCAGCTAAGCCCGCAGGACATTGATTTGCTTCCTCGAATCCGCCACACACGATGGAAATGCGGTAGCATTTTCGGAGGAGTCTTCGCGCCTTCCACTACTATCAACAGGTGCTAAAAATCACCTTTTACCTTTGACAGAGCCTATATTTTAACATAACTTCTTACCTTATCTGATTATGAAGGGTGCTTCCCCTTTCAAAATAGTCTTGCAATTTTCTTGGTTAGCTTATACTATCAAAGGTAATTGTGACAATTTTGTGAAGGAGTGTTTTTTTTGACAAAAGTACAGATTAAAGTAAATGATAATGGTTCATTAAGGATTACTGGAGATGTAGAATTATTGGATGGTGCCGGGAACAAATTCGAAACAAAGCCTGCTTTTTCGCTTTGCCGCTGCGGTATGAGTAAAAATATGCCGTTTTGCGATGCTTCCCACAAAGGGAATTTTGAATCAGTTGTGCGTGCTCCTCAGCCTGAAGAGACTGAGTAATAGTGAGAGGGCAATGGGTTTCCCATTGCTCTTTTTTATGGATAAGAGAGTATAAAATTCACTTCGAGAAATG
>NZ_JBALQL010000006.1:354891-446137 GCF_036964885.1 Bacillus sp. JJ1122
TTGTCTAGTTTCGCCTCCTAGAAACTCCGAAACTTCAACTCCGCCGGCAGAAGCAAAAAGCGCTTCTTTGTCGGAGTCTCCAGTTTCTGCGTTTCTGGGCAGTCGGTTACACATTTCGGTTTCGGTCCGCCCAATGAAGTCAAANNCAAGGCGCTTACGCTTTTCTTATGGAGCGAATCCTCTCTTGGTCACCATTCATCCGCACGCCGGACATCGGCAATGGCTGAAAGCGGGATGCGATGGATTTCTTCGAATTTGTCCACGATATGAAGCTTCTGTCCGAGTTCATTCCAGTAATGGATTTTCCCGATTACCAGTTCATACTTCTTCTGACGATAATAGGTGATGCTGACCGGACGGTTATATTCCATCGCTTCGAGGATGGTTTCATTCAATTGTTCAAGCTGGTGTTCATCCAGCTGTTTTTCTTTTTCATATTGGTCCTCCTGTGCCCAGTCCCGCAACAGTTTTACGTGTTCTGGAAGCATCATCGAAGTCCATTTAATTCTTCCGCGGTCACGAATCATGCAATCTCCTCCTCCCTATCACCTATTAGCCTTTATGGCCTCCCACAAGCGCAGCACGATGTCTTGCTGTGCCAGCAGCTGTATAAGAGACAGCCCTAAGCAAAGCTGCCGATCCATACCGGCTGCGAATCCGGTCCATCACATAGCCAAGCTCCTTCTTCTTCCATCCGTTCTTCTCAAATAAGCTCAATTGAAATTCGCTGTCAACAACGAGGTTTCCAAGTGAAATCGCAATGCTGCGCACCGTTTTTCCTGTATAGTTCTCAGCAAATAATTCAAGGCAGACACGATACAGTTCCATCGTGACATTTGTAGGTTCTTCTATCGTCCTTGAACGGTGGAAGCCTCCGCCGAATTCATCCTGGCTGTAGCCAATCCCAAAGCTGATTGTCCTCCCTGCTTTCCTATGGTTCCTCGCCCGGCGTGCCACTTCCTCGCACATTTCAAGGATGACATGCTTGATTTCCTCTTCCTCTTTATAATCCCGAAGCAAAATCTGGCTTTTTCCAAAGCTGACCTGCCCTTCCATGATTGGGGCACCGATATCCGAAAAATCAATTCCCCAGGCATGCCAGTAAAGCTGGTTGCCCATGACTCCGAATTTTTTTTCCAATTTTTCAAGATCATAACGGGCAAGCTGGCCAACTGTGAAAATCCCCATGCCATTCAGCGTTTTTTCGACACGGCGCCCTATTCCCCACATTTCGCGAAGCGGTGAAACATTCCACAGCTTTGTCTGTACGTCTTCATATGTCCACTCGGCAATTCCCTTCTTCTTCGCGTCAAGGTCAAGGCATAATTTTGACATCAGCATGTTTGGTCCAATCCCGATTGCGCATGGGAGCTGGAACTCGCGCTCGATATCATCTTTGATTTTTTTTGCTATTGAGGCAGCGTCTCCCCAAAGCTTTGAAGCACCATCTACTTTTATAAAGCTTTCGTCGACACTGTAGGTATGGATCGCTTCCTTTGGGACGTAGCGATTGAATACACGGGAGATTTCAGTGGAAATTCTCAGGTACGTTGACATTTGGGGATCAACGACAATAATTCTCGGATCATTGGGAATTTCAAACTTTCGCGACCCGGTTTTAATGCCAAAGTCCTTTTTCAAACGGGGCGAGGCTGCCAGGACAACGCTTCCCGGCCGGTCGAGGTTCCCGACTACAGCCAGATAGCATTCAAGAGGATCAAGGTCGAGCATTACCGCGGAACAACTGGCATAGAAGCTTTTCATATCAACACAAAGAATTTTGTTTTGTGGCATTTCGCTGTAATCGACCATTTTCTGTATCTCTCCTTTCTGCTTAGTTTATGTTTCGTTTCCAACGAAAGGAACATTTGTTCTGTTTTATTATACCCATAATATTAAGCGAATATGCGTTCGGTTTCAATGGGGAATTTCCGGCGTAATGACTTAATTAAGGTTTAAATGGTGCGACATTCCATGGTTGGGTATTTTTACTGAAGGCTATTTTCCTTCGCTAGTTGGAGTTATAATCTGGTGAGAGGTGCTATTTTTTATGGATAAGAAACTCCTACGCAAAATGGTTCAAAAATGCTTCGTACAGTATCGGCATGATGAATCACTGCCATTTGACGAAGCGGAATTCGAAGAAATATATACGAAGATTTCCGAACAGAAAAACCAGGAACCTGAAGCAGACTTGCATGATATCATCAATGATGCAGTTTATGAATTTTTGGCTACATAAAAAGGCTGCCCCAATGAGGGACAGCCAGAAAATTATTTTACTTTAATATTGGCATCACCTTTAACCTTCGTTGAATAATCGGTTATTTGCAAAGTGATCAGCCCGGGGGCAGGGTTTTCTCCGAAATAAGGAATCAGTATTTGCTGCTCTCGGACCCCCTCAGAAGTCAAAACTGATAATCTTCCGCTGCCAATTTGCTTTCCTTCTGAGTCAACCGCGTGTTGAAAGGGTGCTCCCCGGTCTCCAAGATAGGTGAATTTCAGATCCTCGCCTTCCCTTTCCACTCGCAGAAGACGACCGTCGCGTGGTCTTTCGATAATCTTCCGCTGATCAGGGTCGACAACAACTGTCAGTTCGTCCTTATCGAGCGCCCTTATTGAACTGAATTTCAAATAAAGTTCTTTTGGATTTTTAAAGAAGTTGCTCTGAAGATAGATCTCCTGCTTATCAGCACTAATATGGGAAGCACTGATTCCATTGGCGATGGTTGCCCATTCCTCGCCGCTTTCATCAACGATACGAAGGTCTTCGATCGCGAAAATCCGCTTAGTGTTTTTTTCATCAAAATGAACAGTGACACCAATCCTCGTTGGATAAATGGATACCTTTTCAACTGTCACCTTCTGGCCTTCAAAGCTGACCGTTTCATTTACCGTAATGATTTCTCTCTTATTCTTGTAGGCCTCCTTATCAATTGAGAAAGGAATAACCCATGTATCAGCATATTTATTAAGCGGCTCTCCATTTTCAGACCTTCCTTCAGCAAGCTGGAAGCTCAACTTCATATTTTCTGGAGCGACCTTTCCATAAAAGTAATAGGTCATTTCCTGAACAGTCTCCCCTTCTTTCTGTAAATCAATAGGTCCCACAAAGAAAGAGGAGCTTAATTCCAATTCCTTTCCTTTGTCATCGGTAAGCTGGATCTTATCAATCGCAATCTCTTTGTGACCCGCAGAGGAATCAATCTTATAAAACAGCACCATCATCTGCTCATCGACAATCGCTGAATCCAATGTGATTTTCAGTCCATCATGTTCATCTGACACGCCAATTTTCTGGGCAAAGTCATTTTGTATTGCCGCCGTTAAGCCTTTATCAAAACGCACTAACTCCACAATTCTCTCCATGCCGGGAATCGAAGTGACATAGGAAGCGAAGGTTTCTGATGTCCTTAGCATGGCTGTAAAAGCAAAAATCAGAATGGCGGCAGAGGCTAACGTCCTCATTATCAGCAAATTTTTCTTTTGCTTTCTTTTCCCTTTGGTTATTCCCGCTGAAATCGCCTGGTCCAGCTGGATTTCAGGAATGTCGATATTTTCGAGAGCAGCCTGTGCCCTGGTTAACTTATTTTCTTCTGCATTAAGCATAGCCCAATTCCCCTTTCTCTCCCAGCTGCCCGCGAAGGTCCTTCAGTCCTTTATTAAGCCATGTCTTCACAGTGCCTTCTGGACATTCAAGTATATCGGCAATTTCTTTGATTTTAAAATCATGCACATACTTCAATTCGATGACCTGCCTCGTTTTCGGCTCCAGCTTGCTTATGACTTCTTCAACCTCCAGCCAATTGGACTGATGTTCTGCCCCCATCAAGCTGATAAGGTCATCGCTAACGAGTATACGTTTCCGCTTCTTCAACTCATCATTGCAGTAGTTTAACAGGATCCTCGTAAGCCAGGTTGTAAAATACTGCGGCTCCTTTACCTCTCGGATGGACCGGAACGCTCTGTATGTGACCTCCTGCAATGCCTCAACCGCGTCTTCGCTATTTCTTAGGTAACTCAGGGCAATCCGGTAAAGTCGGATTTTATGAAGCTGCATCAGCTCGTAAAATGCCGATTCATCGCCTTTTTTCGCCCTGACGACCAATTCTTGAAGCTCCAAAGTGTCTCCCCCTAACTTTGTATCTAACTATTAGACCTGGAAGCTTGAAAAAAGTTTTAACATTTTCGAAAAAACTTTAAAATTCTCGAGTAGATTTCAAAATGGCAGGGCGTATGCTCAAAATAAAAACCGCCAAACAAGTTGCGGCGGTTTCGAAAGGTTGCTATTTTTTATTGAAGGCCTTCCTGCCAATGCGCTCAAAGGCGCGTGGAAAAAGCGCATAAAAAACGCTGCCAGCATTCATCCAGCGCGGGAGATTGATTTCCCTGGTCTTTGTCAGCATCCGGTCGACGACCTGTTTTGCTACATAGTCAGGCTTAAGCATAAAGGCTTTAACATTCTTGACATACGTACCCTGCTTATCGGCAATATTAAAGAAATTCGTTTCAATTGGCCCTGGATTGACAGAAGTCACATACACATTGTCATCGGCCAGCTCCATGCGCAGGCTGTTCGTATAACCTAGAACAGCATGTTTCGTTGCCGAATAGACACTTGATTTTGGCGTGGCGATCTTGCCGGCCTGAGAAGCGATGTTGATAATATGGCCGCTGCGCCGCTCCTTCATCCCTGGAAGCACCATGGAGGTACAGGCCATCAGGCCGATGACATTCACATCAAACATCGATTTAATTTCCTCGACTTTTGCTTCGTGTGCGAGGTCAAAAATCCCGAAACCAGCATTATTGACCAAAATGTCCACGTGGCCTAATTCGCCAAGGACCTTAGTGAACACTGACCGGATGGCGTCGGGATCCGACACATCCAATTGGTGGATATATACTTTGACTGAGTGTGTTGATTCTAATTCTTTTTTCATTAACTCTAATTTTCCAATACCTCTCGCAAGGAGTACCAGATTCGCTCCCCGTTGGGCACAAAGCCTGGCAATCTCGGCACCGATTCCCCCTGAAGCGCCAGTAATGATAATATTTTTTCCTATTAACGATGACACAAAAATTCACCTCATTTGGCTGTGTAAACGAAGGCTGTTCCTTCTTCCCTGACTGAAATTGCCTCAAGGGATTGTAAATAATCAAGCTGACCAACTGTTTCGGAAATGGTCAAATTCAACTCACGCTCGTAGACTGATGGAAATAAAAGCTTGCATATTTCAAAGACGGTAAGTTCCTTGCCTTCAAGCATTTTCCTTACCTGCATTGCCCTGTCATGCTGCCTGGCAATCCTTTTTTCAATTAGTCCATGCAATTCCGTTATCTCCGCTCCATGTCCAGTGTATACAAGTCCTATCGGGTACTTCAACAGTTTTTTAAGTGAAGCATTATATTGCACGAGCGGCTTGGGACGCTCTGATTCGCCTGGCAGAGGCGGCTCAAGCAAGGGGTTTGGCGAAATGCCTGCAAGGATGGTATCTCCGGCAATCATGACCCCGTCCTTCTCACGCAAAAGGACAATATGGCTCTGTGCATGTCCAGGGGTTTCAATTACTCGCCATCCCGGGAGAGCAGATGGAACGTCGCCCTCCCTTACTGTCCCCGTTAACGACCGGTCACATGAAAACACCAAAGTCTTTTTCATGACTTTAAGGGATGACAGAAAATATTGATCAGGAATTCCAAATTGAGCAAAAAGCTTTTCATAAAATTTCTTATGTACACTTTCAAACTCAGGAGTCCTGTTGATCCATCTTTCATTAAGCGGGTGGCCGTATACTTCAAGTTCAGATGGCAAGTAGTCAAGCAAGCCTACATGATCAGGGTGATCGTGTGTGAGGATGACCTGCTCGATATCCTCAGGAGTTAGCTTAAGCTCTGCCAGCTGGGACTTAAAGGACTCCCAGGCATCGGGGGTTTTTGTACCAGCATCGACAAGCGTCAACCTGTCTCCTTTTATTAGGTAAGCATTTACGTCACCGACTGGAAAAGGAGTCGGCAACGTCAGCTTAGCAATTCCATCTTTCCATTCTGCCATTTCATTTCACCTCAAAAATTATATTTATATAAGGTAAACAACCTGTTTATATAAAAATTAGTATGTAAGAAGTCATATTTATAAGACACAGCATTTTTTCAATATAAAAATAAGTTTACCTTTAAAGCTGCCAATTGTCATTATTTACACATAATATTTTCAGAAAAAACTAAAAATTAAACAATTCCCTCTTGACATTAGGGTTGTCCATCTTGCATAATCACTATTAAATTTCATGACTTTAAAAAGCACTTGAGCAAGACGAGTAAACAGGAATGGCAAAAGAGAGTGGAGTCCACCGGCTGAAAGGCTTCGCCGCCCTCTTCCTGTTGAACCCTACCTTGCGAGCTGCCAGGCAAACCTGGACGTATACCGGCGTTAACGGATTGTGAGCTGCATTTTTTTGGCACTGGCCGGAAAAGTGAATGAAGGTGGTACCACGGAAGCATGGCCTTTCGTCCTTTTATGGACGAAGGGCCTTTTTATTTTTACAGCTGAAAATACCCAGTAGCAATGAGGCTGTAAAAAAAGCTTGAAAAATATTGGAGGCGATCTTGATGAAGAAGCTTGTTTTTGTTGGGGCAGGTTCAATGGCAGAAGCGATGATTTCCGGTATAGGAGCAAGCAGGCTTCTCCCGGGAGAGCATATGTGGTTAACGAATAAGCAGGATACACACAGACTCCAAACGCTGGAACAGAGATATGGGGTAAGGACGACGTATAACTATGATGAGCTTTTCTCTGATGCTGATACAGTTGTGCTGGCGATGAAGCCAAAGGACGCCGCCTCGGCAATCGAGGAAATTAAATCATACCTGAGAGATGGGATGCTGGTCATTTCCGTTCTGGCGGGTGTATCAATTGCGGCAATCGAGGCTGCTGCTGGGGCATCACTCGCAGTAGCACGGGTGATGCCTAACACATCAGCTGCGATAGGAAAATCAGCGACTGCATTGGCAGTGAATGAGAATGTGACTGATGAACAAAAGTGGCGTGTAAAAGAGCTTTTCAATACGATTGGGCTGACTGCGATTGTTGAGGAATCCCAACTTGATGCTGTTACCGGACTTTCAGGCAGTGGTCCTGCCTATATTTATTATCTTGTCGAAGCGATGGAAAAAAGCGCCGCAGAGATCGGACTTGAAAAACAGACAGCCAAACAGCTCATCATCCAGACATTGCTTGGGGCAGCTGAAATGCTGACAAAATCGGATAAAGAGCCATCACAGCTGCGCTTTGAGGTTACAAGTCCTGGCGGTACAACCGAAGCAGGAATCAGCGTACTCGAAAAGCATGGGGTACAATCTGCTTTTATTTCATGCATAAAGGAAGCTACTGCCCAATCAAGAAAACTTGGCAGCTTGCTCGGAAGTGAGCTTGCATCCGCAAACCGCCGCTTCTAAAATTGCAATCTATCCCTCCTTTTCTCTACAATGGAGAAAAACACGAGGGATGGATAGCAATGCTTTTGATTTTACTTACTCTGACACTCATCATCTGGATTGCAGCGACAATAGACGCGGCCATCGGTTTCAGCAAGCTTGACTCACTGGAAAAAGCAAGAGATATTGAAACTGGCGCGCTGTTAAGCGTCATCGTAGCAGCCCGGAATGAAGAAAAACATATTCAACTCAGCGTTCAAAGCCAGCTCGTGCAAACATATCAAAATGTGGAATGGATTTTGGTCAATGACCGTTCTGATGATAAAACAGGCAGCATGATGGATGAACTCAAAGAAATAGATTCAAGAGTCAAGGTGATCCATCTTACCTCTTTGCCTGAGGGCTGGCTTGGTAAAAACCATGCCCTATTTGAAGGATATCAGCAGGCATCTGGCAGCCGAATTTTATTTACGGATGCTGATGTCATGTACAGCCCGGGGGCTTTCGCAAAAGCTGTTGGCTATTTTGAAGCACATGAGCTGGACCATATGACTGCCGCGCCAGATTTAAGTGCAAAACCGTTTTGGCTGAAAGCGTTTGTGGCCTTCTTTTTATTTGGATTTTCATATTATAAGAGACCCTGGCTCGCCAATAATCCGAAATCCAAAACAGGAATCGGGATTGGGGCGTTCAATATGGTCACAATCGATGCATATAAAAAAATTGGGACACATGAGCAAATCAAGATGCGGCCAGATGATGATTTGCAGCTCGGCAGGAAGGTAAAAGAAGCAGGGCTTAAACAGCGGATGGTGACGGCCCTGAAACTAATTGAGGTAGAATGGTACCCAAACTTAAAAGAAGCCCTGGCAGGACTGGAGAAAAATACGTTTGCGGGACTGCATTATCGGATCAGTATGGTGCTATTTTCTATTTTCGGGGTCTTTGTTTCACAGGTTGTTCCGTTCTTTACGATTTTTTCTAATACCAAGGCCATTGCCATGCTGAGTGCCATCAATCTTATTTTCCTGGCAAGTTTGTATACGATGGTCACGAAAAAAATGACCCGTTTTTCACCCTTCCTGTTCTTTGCCCTTCCTTTTACGGCGCTGCTCTTTATTTTTTCCATCATAAGGGCAAGCTATTTAACCTTCAAAAGAGGCGGTATCATCTGGCGCGGAACGAAATATACGCTTAATGAGCTCCGAAAAAAAAATGATCTGTGAGTACATTTTTTCCTTTCTGGATAGAGCACTGTTATACTGAAAATATATTTTGCATTACGAAATAAAGGAGGCTTCTTGTTTGGAAACGAAATTATTTTCACCATATGAAATGAAAGGGCTCACCCTTAAGAACCGAATTGTCATGGCTCCGATGTGCATGTACTCATGTGAAAAGGAAGATGGCATCGTTACTGATTGGCATGTCACTCACTATACGAGCAGAGCCATTGGACAAGTCGGCTTAATCATTCTTGAAGCAACTGCTGTAACGCCACAAGGGCGTATTTCCCATCAGGATTTAGGCATTTGGAGCGATGAACATGTTCCAGGGCTTACAAAATTGACTAAACAGATTAAGCAGAATGGTGCTGCAGCTGGCATCCAGCTAGCTCACGCTGGCAGAAAAGCCGCCCTGCGTGACGAAATCATTGCACCAACTGCTCTGGCGTTTGACGAAAATTACAAAGAACCAAAAGCAATGACCGTTGAAGAAATCAAAGAAACAGTCGAGGCCTTCAAACTTGCTGTTGAAAGGGCAAAAAGTGCTGGCTTTGATGTGATTGAAATCCACGCTGCCCATGGCTATTTAATTAATCAATTCCTTTCACCGCTTACTAATAAACGAGAAGATGAATATGGCGGTTCATCGGAGAATCGGTTCCGCTTTTTGCAGGAAGTACTTGAAGCGGTTACGACTATATGGGATGGACCATTGTTTGTCAGAGTTTCAGCTTGTGATTACCATGAAGATGGGCTGACAGTTGAAGACTATGTAAAAATGGGCGAATGGATGAAAGATTTAGGCATTGATTTAATCGACGTCAGCTCAGGAGCGGTTGTTCCCGCGAGAATTAAAGTTTATCCAGGCTATCAGGTCCAATTTGCTGAAAAGATCAAGCATGGCGCAAACGTGGCAACTGGAGCCGTAGGTTTGATTACGACTGGAATACAGGCAGAAGAAATTCTCCAGAATGACCGTGCCGATATAATTTTCATTGCACGCGAATTGCTCCGCGACCCTTATTGGCCGCGCACAGCAGCAAAAGAACTCGGAACAAGCATCGAACCGCCTAAGCAATACAGCCGTGGCTGGTTATTTTAATACTCTTATAAAGCCGGCATTCAAAATGCCGGCTTTACTTATTCATCAGGAAAAAAGTTGAGAGGAAAAATACAATGTTCGATGGTAGAATGGTGACTTCATAAGACTTAGAGACGAAAGTTTTCTGAATAAGCAGGAATCTGCTTTTTTACACGTACTTTTTAAAAAATTGTAAAAGCCCAGCTGCAACTCATTGCACGGCTGGACCATCCTCTTATGGAACTTTTTTAAGGGTAATTTTGCGGTACATGCCGCCAAACATAATGCCATCATCGGATAACAGCGTAAGTGCTGATCTTTTACGCTGATAAAGTGCTTCAAAAGAAACACCGATGTCTGTCCCCAGCACCTTGATCAAATTCCTTAATAATTTTTTTGAGCGTGATAAGCCTTTACCTGGTTCTGCGAACTTATCGAAGATTAAGATCGTGCCATTTATACGGCACACTCTTGTCATCTCATCAAAGGCTCTGTTGCTGTCGGGGACGACCGACAAGATTAAACTGCCAACTACATAATCAAAACTCTCGGATGGGAAATCTAACTGTTGAGCATCCATCTTCATAAACTGAATGTCTGAATCCGCAAATTTCCGCCTTGCTTTCTGAAGCATATCTTCTGAATAATCTATCGCTGTAACGCTGAGTTTTTTATCTGGCAGCCTATCAATATCAGCACCTGTCCCAACCCCGACAAAAAGAATCCTGTCACCTGGCTGGAACTGTATATCAGTAAAAATTTTTTCCCTTGCTCGTGTAAATGGACCCGCATCGAAAATCCAATCATAGATTGGGGCCCATCCTTTATAGATGATTGCGTTCCATGAATTATTCATTGCATCCATCAGCTCCAGTTTTCTCTTAATAGTCATGGAGTATAAACATGGAAGATTGATTACCATAACGACACGAACATGGTTCTTTTATTTGAAACGCCTCTTGATTACCTGAAGGAACAGAAATTGGTAAAAGCGGTAACCATAAAGATTCTTGGTTACCTAAATGAACCGAATTCGGAAAGAATGGTCGCCTATAAAGCTTCTTGGCTACTTAAATCAATTGAATTCGGAAAAAATGGTCGCCTATATGGCCTCTTGGTTTATTTATCTTTCACCTTCAAAAGCCTTAACCCGTTCAGTGTAACGATGAGCGTCGCTCCCATATCCGCAAAAATCGCAATCCATAAGGTGAGCCAGCCTGGAATGACGAGCAGCAATGCGAGCAATTTAACACCAATTGCGAAGGTGATGTTCTGTTTAATAATCCTCAGTGTTTTACGGCTTAGTTTTATTGTAAATGGCAGTTTCTTCAAATCATCTGCCATTAATGCGATATCGGCTGTTTCCAGCGCTGTATCTGTCCCCGCCCCGCCCATTGCGACACCAATAGTCGCTGCGGCAAGTGCAGGTGCATCATTGATTCCATCGCCTACCATTGCCACTTTGCTGTGTTTGTTTTGCAATTCCTTGATGAATGACAGCTTATCTTCAGGGAGAAGCTCTGATTCTATTTCTGAAACTCCTGCTTCCCTGCCAATCGCTTTAGCGGTTCCACTATTGTCTCCAGTAAGCATGATCGTTTTTTCAATGCCCAGTTCGTGAAGGCGGGAAATGACTTCCCTGCTTGATTCTCTTACCTCATCCGCTACGGCTATTATGGCAAGCATTTCAGAAGCCGTCCCAACAGCCATGACTGTCTTCCCTTCATCCTGCAGCAGGGAAATTTCTGCGATAATATTTGATGGAATTCCAGTGCTTATTATTCCATCAAGATATTTAGGGCTGCCGATATAATAAGTTACGCGATTTACTGTCCCTTTTATTCCTTTGCCAGTGACCGAAGTAAATTCATCAATGACTGTATCCTTGAAAATGATGCGGTCACTTTCTGCCTTGCGGACAATAGAAGCAGCTAGCGGGTGCTCTGATTTGTTCTCAAGTGCTGCAATTACTGATAATAATTCATTACGGTCATATGAAGACAGCAGCTTATAGTCCGTAACGGCAGGTACTCCTTTTGTTAATGTTCCAGTTTTATCAAAAGCAATGGCCCTGAGCATGCCCATTTCTTCGAGATAGACTCCGCCTTTGATAAGAACGCCATTTTTCGCTGCATTGCCAATAGCGGTTACGATCGAAACTGGGGTGGAAATTACAAGTGCACATGGACAGCCAACAACTAGCACGGCCAGCCCTTGATAAATCCAATCGCTCCAATCAGCGCCAAATAACAGCGGAGGAAATATGGCTACCAAGAACGCGACCAGAATAATGACCGGGGTATAATACTTGGCGAAACGATCGACAAATGCCTGTGATGGTGCCTTTTCTGCCTGTGCTTCCTCCACAAGATGAATGATCTTCGCTATGGTTGTATCTGCAACCAATTTAGTGATTTTCACTTCGATCAGGCCTTCTCCATTCAGTGTTCCTGCAAAAACCTCATCGCCCGGATTTTTCTCAGCAGGAACCGATTCTCCTGTAATGGCTGCCTGGTTGACGGCTGAAAATCCCGCGACCACGTCCCCGTCCATAGCGATTTTCTCTCCTGGTTTTACGATCATGATGTCGCCAACTTCAACCTCATTGACATTCACCAGGAATTCCCGTTCATTCCTTCGAACGAGTGCTTCTTTTGGTGCGATATCCATCAGCGAATGAATGGACGCCCTTGCTTTATCCATTGAAAACCGCTCAAGTACTTCGCTAATCGCAAAAAGGATGACAACAACTGCACCTTCGCTCCACTCCCCAATGATCGCAGCACCAATGATGGCAACCGTCATTAATGATCTCATGTCAAAATCAAACTTTAATAGATTTTTTACTCCGGTTTTAAAGAGTGAATAACCGCCTACAAGAATTGCTCCTAAAAATGAAATTATTGCAGGAAGGCTTTCCTCTCCTTCATTTATTTGAAAATAGTACCCACCAATAATGAATAATAAGCTAATCAGAACAGTGAGGTTTTCCTGCCAGAATGGTTTCTTCTTTTCAGGTACGATTTCTGCTTTATCTGGATATAGCCTTAAATTCTCAAACGCTCCTGCCTTTTCGAGTTCTGCAATGGAGGCATTGCCATAAACGGTTAATTTGGAGGCACCAAAATTTACTTTTGCATCAAAAACACCATCCAGGTGTTTTACGTTCTGTTCGAACTTTCCGGCACAGCTAGCTCAGGTGAAGCCCTGAACGCGGTAAATCGTTTTTTCTCCTTGTAGTTCTGCACTTTCAACCACTGTTCTCCATCTCCTTTTGATGTTCAAAAGCTATGTGGATTAATTGTTTAACATGATCATCGATCAATGAATAAAAAACCAGCTTTCCTTCTTTACGATATTTTGCTATGCCGAGATTTTTCAACAGGCGTAAATGATGCGATGCCGTCGCGGTCGATGCATTTACAATTGAAGCTACATCGCAGACGCACAGTTCTTTTTCAACATAAAGGGCGTATGCAATTTTCACCCTCGTCTCATCTGATAAAGCCTTAAAAATCCTAGCTGCTTCAAAGGTATTTTGTTCATTCACCTGCGCAGCCACGCGGTCGACTTTTTCCCGGTCGATGCAATTTACCTGGCAGACATCTTGTTCCTTCATTAGAACCCCTCTATTCATTCAAACAATCATTTGATTATAGGATATTCAAATAACCTTTTGATTGTCAAACAAAAAAATGAAAACCAGGAATTTTTCCTGATTTCCATTTTCTTAAGATTACATTATTTTCTCGTCCCGCCCAAATCTTTAAATTAAACACAATTCTTAATAATGTTAACAGCCGGTTTTTATATTATATCCTGTCATCCCAAATCCTCTTTAATATCGTCTTTTCATCTGACACCCCAAGTTCAAAAACATCTGGATTCGTCATTTCAATAAGGCAGTCATATCCGAAGCTTTCATTGAAATATCTCATAAGCAAGGTGGTCATATTGCCATGGCTGACAAGCAAAATATTATCATCTTTAGAACACAGGATGTCCTCTATCAATGATTTTGCTCTTTCCATCCCTTCTGTATGTGATTCTCCACCTTCGAACACTAAATCGAAATCATCAAAACTTTGCTTTAGCTTATCGCGCCAATCTTCAAAGCTAACCGTACTCAAGACTCTTTCTCCCAGCCTGCTGTCTTCAATGATATTGATTTTCTTTGAATCAGAAAGTGGTTTGATCGTATCAGTTGCCCTTTTGAACGGGCTCGAGAAAATGAGGTCTATCTCCTTTTGCTTAAAAAATTCAACCAGCGCTAGTGCCTGCTTTCTCCCTTGCTCAGTCAGAGGAGCATCTATCGGCTGGCCTTCCGCACTCGCATGCCTGACGAGATATACGGTTTTCATTATTTCACCCCTTTAATCAGTCAGTCTTAAGGAGATGCCGATTTCCATAAAATCCTCAGATATGACCGTATTTAAAAATGCCTTCCCCGCCTCCGCCTCAAGCTGCTTCCAGTCGTTGCGGTCATATCGTGAGCTGATGTGTGTGAGGCACAGCTTTTTTGCCCTGGCTTTGAGAGCAGTATCAGCTGCCTGCAGAGTTGTAGAATGAAAATATTCATGCGCAAGAGCTTTTTCGTCCGCTGAAAAAGTAGCTTCGTGTATCAGTAAATCTGCGTTTTCTGCGAGGAGAACAGCATTCTCGCAGACTCTCGTGTCACCCAAGATCGTCACAATCCTGCCTTTTTGGAGCGGTCCAACAAATTCTTCAGGTTGAATGACTCTTCCATCTTCCAAAATGACTTCTTCACCGTTCTTGATTTTTTTGTAGTCTGGACCTGGCTTGACTCCCGCAGCGGCAAGCTTTTCGGCGAGAAGGGTCCCAGGACGGTCCTTCTCCACAACTCTATACCCATATGAAGCAATTCCATGCTCAAGGAGCCTGGCTTCTACAGTGAATTGATCGTCTTCAAATATAAGTCCTTCCTCAATCTCGATGATCTCAATTGGGTATTTCAAGTAGGATTTGCTAATTTTCAGTGATACTTCGATAAATTCCTTAATTCCTGCTGGACCATAAACTGTTACCATTGATTCTCCGCCTTGGAATGAACGGCTTGAGAGTAATCCTGGTAGCCCGTAAATGTGGTCCCCATGCAAATGGGTAATGAAAATTTTTTCAATCCTGCGCGGTTTAATGCTAGTATGTAATATTTGATGCTGTGTAGCTTCTCCACAGTCAAATAGCCAGACTGCTCCTCTTTCCTCGAGTAATTTTAACGCGATTGAAGTCACATTCCTCAGTTTAGCAGGAACGCCTGCCCCAGTCCCAAGAAAAAAAACATCCATTTTTAAAACCGCCTTTCATGCAAAAAGCCCGCTGGTACTCAGCCTGGTCAATTCTTTGTTCCTTCCAATATATCACAAGAGACAGTGGTTTGTTCAATATACCATATAAGGCAAATCTGATTAGTTAACACAATAGGCATAGTTCCAGTCATTTGGAAGAAACTAATTACAGTTCAAACAGTTGCTAATTGTTCACGAAACCGATAAAATTTTATACTTGTAAAGTGTTTTTATACATATTGAGTAAATTCATATAAAGAGAGGTCCTATATTGTGACACACACTGATAAACCAACTGCTTTAATCATGATCTTCGGGGCTACGGGAGACCTTGCGAACCGTAAATTGTTCCCTTCCCTATACAATTTGTTTGAAAAAGGAAAATTGGATAAGTTCGCAGTAATTGGTGTCGCCAGACGTTCACTATCAAATGAGGAATTCCAGCAGAAGGTTAAAGAATCTGTACAAGAAAATCATGAATCAGCAAAGAATATCGAGGAATTCGCATCTAAATTCTATTATCATTCCCATGATGTCACTGATTCCAGCTCCTATGTAGCTCTTGGAAAGCTTGCTGAAGAAATGGACAGCCACTACGGACTTAATGGAAACAGAATCTTCTATCTTGCGATGGCGCCTGAGTTCTTTGGAACAATTGCAGAGCATTTAAAGAAGGACAAGCTTACAGATGTTTCAGGATTTAAACGTCTCGTAATTGAAAAACCATTTGGACATGACCTTGAGTCAGCAAAGGTTTTAAACAAACAAATCCGTACTGCATTCTCGGAAAATGAAATTTACCGTATTGACCATTATCTTGGAAAGGAAATGGTCCAGAACATCGAAGTCATCCGATTTGCCAATGCAATGTTTGAACCGCTATGGAATAATCGCTACATTTCAAATATACAAGTTACTTCAAGCGAAACGCTTGGTGTTGAAGAACGAGGACGCTATTACGAAAAAAGCGGCGCGTTGAGGGACATGGTCCAGAATCATATGCTGCAAATGGTTTCATTGCTTGCAATGGAGCCCCCTATCAAATTAACAACAGATGAAATCCGATCTGAGAAAGTTAGAGTGTTCCGTGCCCTTCGTCCAGTGAAGGGTGAGGAAGTAAATGAATACTTTGTTCGCGGTCAATATGATAAAGGCCAGATGAACGGAGGAGAAGTACCAGCTTATCGCAACGAAGAAATGGTCGATCCTGAATCAAACACGGAAACTTTTGTTGCCGGCAAATTAATGATAGATAATTTCCGCTGGGCTGGGGTGCCATTTTACATCCGTACAGGTAAAAGAATGACAGCTAAGTCTACAAAAATTGTGATTCAATTCAAAGATATTCCAATGGATTTATACTATCGTCCGGAAAAAACTGTAAATCCTAATCTTTTAGTGATTCACATCCAGCCTGAAGAAGGAATTACGCTTCACCTGAACGCAAAAAAATCCGGTCAGGGAACAGATGCAACACCGGTAAAACTGAACTATGCAAATAAGGGCATTGACGGCCTTAATACTCCTGAAGCATACGAAAAGCTGTTATTCGATTCACTTCGCGGAGACGCTACTAACTTTACCCATTGGGATGAAGTTGCGCTTTCCTGGAGCTTTGTCGATAACATTTCAGATGTTTGGGAAAACACAAAAGAGCAAGCCTTCCCTAACTATGCATCTGGCACTATGGGTCCAGACGCAGCAGATCAGCTGCTTGAAAAAGATGGATTCTTCTGGTGGCCTGTTACTGAAATCGATGTTGAGAAGTGTTAATCAAAGAATAATAAAATCCCGCCTGCCGAAGCTGCAAGCGGGATTTTTTATCTGCTCATCCTCCGAAAAACAAATCAAGAATATTGGACCCTGCCGATGCCTGTTTATTATAAAACTCCGAATACCCACAATTCCTGCAGTACACGACCACGAATTGATTATGTTGTAAATCGAACATCTTGGACAATCCAGTACCGGTCATGGCAACTTCCTTTTCCCCTGCATCCCTGCTCCCGCATTTTACACAGCCACTTTCGCTCATCTTTCACATCTCCCTTTTTACGATTTATATTACATACGGTTTTGGAAGTATTTGGTTTCATTTTATTTAGTATGAACTTTAAATAAGCAAAATAGAACTGACAACATAAAAAAAAGAGGCGACTAAAAGGTCGAATTTAATCGACCTATTAAGTCAGCCTCTTTCCTTTATTATTCCATCCATTCTGTATGGAAGATGCCTTCTTTATCAATACGCTGATACGTATGCGCACCGAAGTAGTCTCGCTGCGCCTGAATCAGGTTTGCAGGCAGGGTTTCGGTTCTGTAGCTGTCAAAGTAGGACAGTGCTGCAGAGAAGCTAGGAACCGGAATACCGTTCAGCACTGCAGCAGAGATAATTTCACGGAGTGACTGCTGATAGCTTTGGGCAATTTCCTTGAAATACGGATCAAGCAGCAGGTTTTTCAAACCTGGATCGCGGTCATATGCTTCCTTTATTTTTTGGAGGAATTGCGCCCTTATGATGCAGCCTCCTCGGAAAATCATGGCAATTTCACCATAGCTCAAATTCCAGTTGTATTCTTCAGATGCTGCTCTCATTTGTGCAAAACCCTGGGCATATGAGCAAATCTTACTTAAATATAATGCTTTGCGAATAGATTCAATGAAGGCTTCACGGTCGCCTTCAAAAGGTTTTGCTTCTGGTCCAGTCAGCACCTTGCTTGCTTCAACTCGCTCTTGCTTCATCGCTGAAATAAAGCGGGCAAAAACAGATTCAGTGATGATTGGCAGAGGGACACCAAGGTCAAGCGCACTCTGGCTCGTCCATTTGCCAGTGCCCTTTTGTCCGGCAGTATCCAAAATCACATCAACTAGAGGTTTTCCTGTTTCTTCATCCTTCTTAGTAAATATGTCAGCAGTAATTTCGATTAGATAGCTATCCAACTCGCCTTTGTTCCAATCGGAAAATACTTGATGCAACTCTTCTGCACTGAGACCAAGAACATGCTTTAGCATAAAATACGATTCGGATATTAATTGCATATCTCCGTACTCGATGCCATTGTGGACCATTTTCACATAATGGCCTGCTCCATCCGGACCGATATATGTTGTACATGCTTCCCCATTGACTTTAGCAGAAATGTCCTGGAAAATCGGAGCAACTAAATCATAGGCTTCCTTCTGTCCTCCAGGCATGATGGACGGGCCATGCAGAGCCCCTTCCTCGCCGCCGGATACGCCTGTTCCGATGAAGTGAAGGCCTAACTCACTCAATTCCTGGTTTCGACGTTGTGTATCGGCAAAAAATGTATTGCCTCCATCAATGATGATATCGCCTTTTTCAAGGTATGGCTTCAACTGTTCAATAGTCGCATCTGTAGCTGCTCCAGCTTTGACCATAAGTAAAATCTTGCGGGGCTTTTCAAGTGATTGGACAAATTCTTCAATCGTGTAGGTACCGACGAGATTTTTTCCTTTTGTTTCAGCCAGCATTTCATCCGTTTTCTCTCTAGAACGATTATAAACGGATACAGAATAGCCTCTGCTTTCAATATTCATCGCCAGGTTCTTGCCCATGACTGCAAGGCCAATAACTCCGATTTGTTGCTTTGACATTTTTCCAACTTCCCTTCTGTCTAAAACCAGGTTTTTAAATGCATACTCTATAATTTAGCAATGATAGATTTGGGTTGCAAATATTCAGGTCTGTGCCCTTATTTATTTTGACTGAACTGCTGTCGGATAAACATTCTATTTATCTTTTCTCTCTTCATTGTCCTGCAGCCTGCGGTCCTGCAGGAAATCTTTATTAAAGCTTGTATCTGTTCCTTTATTTACTTCAGAAAATTTATTTTTAATTTGTGAACCAGCACTCTCAATAATGCTTTTGCCATATTTCTCTCTCAACAGGCTCATCGTATTAATCAGCGGCTCTTTCCTTGCATCCTGCTCAAATGAGAAAAGGTCCAGCTGTTTCACTGCTTGATTCGCTTCAAGAAGGTCAGTGCCAGTAATGCCCAACAGTCTTACCGGGTCCCCGTTCCAATGCTTAAGGAACAGCGTTTTGGAGGCAGCAGCAATTTCATCCTTTTTAGACACAGGATTTTGGAGCTTCTGGCTCCGCGTAATCGTCTTTCTGTCCTTAAAACGGATCATGACACTTATATTCGTTGCCACGGCTTCCTTTCGCTTCATCCTGGCCGCTACTTGTTCAGAAAGCCTTTCCAGCACCTTCAAAAGTTCCACCTGGTTTGATACATCTCTCGGCAAGGTCGTAGAATTTCCAATACTTTTAAAATCATAGACTGAATCTGGGTCGACTATCCGATTATCCTGACCTTTAGCTCGTTCCTTCAGCCTTATTCCGTTAATTCCAAGCAGACCTTTCAGCTGAATGTCATTTGCCTCAGCCAAGCCGCCAATTGTGTTGATTCCGATATTTTTTAGTTTGTCCGCAGTTTTGCTTCCTACACCATGCATCTCTCCTACCTCCAGCGGCCAGAGAATCCTTGGAATGTCACGTTTTCTTAAAACCGTGATACCCATGGGTTTTTTCATATCGGAAGCAGTCTTAGCGAGAAATTTATTAGGAGCTATCCCAATACTGCATGGAAGATCTAACTGCTCTAGAATCCTCTTCTGAATGCTTTCTGCAATCTGCAGTGGAGAACCAAGGTCGGAACAGTCTGTGATATCCATATAGCCTTCATCAATTGAGACAGGCTCTACGAGCTCGGTATATTGACGCAACAAATCAAACATGGCAGCAGAGGCTGATCGATAGCGTTCGAAATTCGGTTTTTTTATGATCAAGTTAGGGCATAGCTTCTTTGCCTCCCATAAGGGCATGGTTGTCCTGACGCCGAATTTTCTCGCCTCATAGCTGCAGGTTACAATAATCCCCCGGCGTTCCTCAGGATTCCCAGCAATCGCGAGCGGTTTCCCCTTTAAGTCTGGATCATATGCCATTTCAACCGAAGCATAGAAACTATTCATATCAACATGTAAAATAACCCTGCCTTGTTTTGGATACATCTCTTTCATGTCAGCCACTTCCCAAATATACGTTCCCTCTCATTTTATCAAAAAAGCATGAGCAATACCTGAAAGATGATCATGCAGCTGTCATTCCTAACTGGACAGATCATGATAATGACTCATTTTTATGACCTTCCATCTCACTTTTAAAAGATCGTCTGCACCATGAAGATTGTACACCGCTCTGCGAAAAGATTTTTCAATAGAATTGTTCTTGCATAAAAGAGGACAACGGTTGTGAATTTTATGTGAAAAAATATGAAAAAATTAAAGAACTTAATGTAAATGCCGATATAAATACATACACAGGTAATATTTTTAAATGTCATTTATGCTAAGACGGGGGAATATTTATGCAGCATTGGTCTATCGGAAAGAAGTATGGAAGCGTTTTTATCTTTATAATGGTGATTTTTCTAGGCAGCTTTGTCTATCTATCGACAGTGCTTAATAATCTGGCAGGAGCTATCGACCAGGCTGAGGATAAAAGCGATTATGCCATCATGATTAGCGATATGGGTTCCTCTTTCCGGCAAAAGTATATTATTATTACAGATTACATAACTGAACCAAAACCAGAATTGCTGGCAATCTATAAGAAGGAATCGGACAATTTCAATGCGTCTGCAGGAAAGTTGAAATCAAATGTTAAATCCGAGGAAGAAAAAGCTTTATATAATGCAATTATCAATACGGACAAACATATGGACAAAGTATGGGAAGAAGAAATATTGGCTACTGTAGAAGATTTCAAACAAAAAGGCGAACAAGTTGATATCTTCACTCAAATCAGCCTTGCCAATAAAGCTGAGACCATTCGGGATATGAATATCGATAAACTGAATTCCCTAAGAACTATCATTCTTGATGATCGAACGAAAATCATGAAGGAAACTCATTCCTCGATCGCATCCATGGTCCAAAATACATTTATCATTATGATCATAGCATTTGTCATCTCGTCGATTGCTATGTACTTTGTATCCCGAAACATAAGCAGGGGCCTAAAAGATGTGGTAGCTTATTGCAAGAAGCTTGCTGCCGGCGAATTGAATGTAAAGGTACTAGATGCTAAAAGCAAGGATGAGGTTGGCCAGATTATTGCCGCTATGAACCAATTGTCCGGAAACCTAAAGGCATCAATCTCCAGCATCCTGTCATCTTCTGACCAGGTTAATGAAATGTCGAGAAATTTAAAGCTTAATGCAGAAGCAACGACTGAAGCGAATAACGAGATCACCTCTTCAATTATGCAAGTTGCATCTGCATCTGAGGAACAAGTGAAAATATCGGAACGTACAAATAATGCCGTCGAAAATGTTTCTTCACAGCTATTAGAGGTTACTGGATCACTTAAAGAAACTCTTTATACTACATCGGTATCGAAGGAGAAAATTGAGCAGGGCAAAAAGTATGCATTCAGCGTTACCGAACAGATGGATATGATTAATGAAAAAGTAAACGAATTATCGAATGTGATTCATTCCCTGAAGAATAATTCTCAGGAAATCCATAGAATTATAGAGATTATTACTGATATCTCTAATCAGACAAACTTGCTTGCACTCAACGCAGCAATTGAAGCAGCCCGTGCAGGTGAACATGGTAAGGGATTTGGCGTCGTTGCACAGGAAGTCCGCAAGCTCGCTGAACAATCAGCAGGAGCGGCTGAAAGCATCCGCAATATTCTTGAACAGACTGGGAAGGAAACAAACCAGGCCGTAAATGTTATGGATGAAAGCCAGGCGACCGTATTGAAAGGAAATGAACTTGTGGAAAAAGTGGCGATTACTTTTACTGAAATCGCAGATTCGATTGAAGAAGTAAGCATGAAAGGAAACCATGTAAGCGAAGCAGTTGTAAACGCGAATGAAAAAATGGAGTTTATGGCTCAATCAGCCACTGAAGTGATCACCGCATCATCAAAGTCTGCACAATTCCTTGAACAGGTTGCTGCCACAACAGAAGAACAAAACGCAACAATGCAGGAGCTTTTGGAATCATCAGGTAAACTTTCCAGCATGGCAGAGGATTTGCGAAAATCTTTTTCAAGCTTCAAGTTATAGAAAAATACAAACAAGGCTGGTTCACATTGAACCAGCCTTGTTTGTATCCAATTAAAGCTAAAAAACATTTTCTTAATTTTGTAATTCATGCTTCTCTTTTTGCATATATTCCTTGATTTCCTTAATACCTTCAAGTGACTGTATCAGCGTTTCCGGGTCTATGACCATGATCATACGTTTATCAAAATTAGCAATACCTGTAATGAATTTCGTTTTTTGATAGGCAATCAGTCCTGGCTGCTTCAGATTTTCAGCTGGAATCTCCAGAATTTCCTTAGCATCCCTAACTAAAGTGCCAATTGAAATATCAGCTGTCTGCAATACAATCAGTCTAGTTTTTTCATCAACTTGAATATCACGGCCATAAAGGACTTTTTCTAAGTCAATTACAGGAATCAAGTCGCCCCTAACCTTAGTAATCCCTGTGACATAATCCGGCATATGAGGAATCGCTGTTATTCCATCAAGCTTCTCTATCGAAATGACATAGAGGATTGGGAAAGCATACTCTTCATTTCCTGCCTGAAAAATTACCGTCTTATTGGTTTCAGCCATAGAGTTCACACCCTTTGTAAGATTTCTGTCTATTACTCTATCAACAATATAACATTTTATTCCTGCAAGAGTAAGTAGCAATTGGAAATTACAACAAAAGGACTTCCATGTTGGAAGCCCTTTTAAGTCTTATTGTGCAGCCACTTCTTGAATTAAAGCAATGACCATTTCTCCAAGCTTTTCTAGCTCTTCGATCGGCATTCTTTCATTTGTTGTGTGAATTTCTTCGTAGCCTACAGCAAGGTTAACAGTCGGAATGCCAAAACCTGCAATTACGTTAGCATCACTGCCGCCGCCGCTGTGCAGCAACTCACAGCTTCTGCCGATTTTAGCTGCGGCTTTTCTTGCCAGTTCAACGACAAGATCTCCTTCGCCAAATTTAAATCCAGGATACATCACTTGAACATCGACATCCGCTTTGCCGCCCATTTCTTGTGCAGCAGATTCAAATGCTTCCTTCATTTTTTTGACCTGAGCTTCCATCTTTTCAGGAATCAACGAACGAGCTTCGGCAAGTATTTCAACATGGTCACATACGATATTCGTTTGAGTTCCACCCTGGAAACGGCCAATATTCGCAGTAGTTTCCTCGTCGATTCGACCTAAAGGCATTCTTGCAACAGCCTTTGCAGCAATCGTAATGGCGGAAACACCCTTTTCAGGAGCAACCCCTGCATGAGCTGTTTTTCCATGAATGACAGCGGCAACTTTTGCTTGAGTTGGGGCTGCAACGATAATATTGCCTACCTTGCCATCACTATCAAGAGCATATCCGTATTTTGCTTTTACCAAAGATCGATCAAGAGCTTTTGCTCCCACAAGTCCTGATTCTTCACCAACCGTAATGATGAACTGGATTGTTCCATGCTCGATTGATTGTTCCTTTAAAACCTTTATCGTTTCAAGCATGACTGCAAGGCCTGTCTTATCATCAGCACCAAGAATCGTTGTTCCATCAGTGACTACATAACCGTCCTTAATGGAAGGCTTCACGCCTTTGGCAGGAATGACCGTATCCATATGCGAAGTAAAGTAGATCGTATCTACTCCCTCCTTTGTGCCATTCAATGTACAAATCAGGTTACCTGCTCCATGTCCTGTCACTGCTGTAGTGTCATCCTCGATTACCTCAAGTCCTAAATCAGTGAATTTCTGCTTCAGGACGCTGGCGATTTCTGTTTCGTATTTCGTTTCAGAGTCAATTTGGACTAGCTCCAAGAACTCATTTAATAAACGTTCGTTATTTATCATCTAAGCCGACCTCCAATTATGTATATACTATTTGAGTATACCGTTAAATGAATTACAACAGCAAATACAAAAGATTAGAGCGGGATATTTCCATGTTTCTTGCCCGGCCTGTCCTCTTTCTTAGTGCGCAGCATTTCAAGCGCCTGTATCAGCTTAATCCTTGTATCCCGCGGATCGATAACATCATCCACCATGCCCTGGCTTGCAGCCACATAAGGATTAGCGAATTTTTCACGGTACTCATCAATTTTCTGCTGCCTTGTCTGTTCAGGATTCTCACTATTTTGGATTTCCTTTGCAAAAATGATATTCGCTGCCCCTTGTGGACCCATAACAGCTATTTCGGCATTTGGCCATGCAAAAACAAGATCAGCACCAATTGACTTACTATTAAGAGCCACATAAGCACCGCCATAAGCTTTTCGTAAAATGACCGTAAGCTTAGGAACCGTTGCTTCTGAATACGCATAAAGGATTTTCGCACCATGGCGAATAATTCCGCCGTGCTCCTGCTTAATTCCAGGGAAGAATCCAGTAACATCTTCAAATGTAATGATCGGGATGTTGAATGAATCACAGAAACGGATAAACCTTGATGCCTTGTCAGATGAATCGATATCCAGTCCGCCTGCCATCACCTTTGGCTGATTACAAACGAGCCCGACTACCTCCCCTTTGATCCGGGCTAGTCCTATGACAATATTTTTTGCAAAATCCTTCTGTATCTCTAGAAAACTTCCATTATCAACCACCTGTTCAATTACCTTTCGGACATCATATGGTCTGACGGCATCAAAAGGGACTACATCAGTTAAATCCGGACGGTAATCATCCTTGGAATCGGCTTCAAGACGAGGCGGCTTTTCTTCATAGCTTTGCGGCAAATAGCTTAACAGAAGTCGAACCTGCTCTAGTGTTTCTTCTTCGGATTGTCCATGGAAATGAGCATTCCCGCTGATTGTATTATGCACTATTGCTCCGCCAAGATCCTCCGCGGAAATTTTTTCCCCCGTCACAGTTTCAATAACCTTTGGACCTGTGATGAACATTTGGCTTGTTTTCTCGACCATGAACACAAAATCCGTGATTGCCGGAGAGTATACCGCTCCGCCTGCGCATGGACCCATAATGACAGAAATTTGCGGAATGACTCCTGAATAGATTGAATTACGATAAAAAATCTGTCCATATCCATCAAGAGATACAACACCTTCCTGAATTCTAGCTCCACCGGAATCATTCAGGCCAACAAATGGCGCTCCGTTTTTAGCAGCCAAGTCCATTACATTCGCAATTTTTTTTGCATGCATTTCACCAAGTGCTCCACCAAATACAGTGAAGTCCTGAGAGAACAAATAGATTGGACGGCCGTTCACTTTCCCATAACCTGTTACAACACCATCCCCAGGGCCTTTTTGGTTTTCCAGTCCAAAATCAGTGCTGCGATGCTGGATGAACGGATTCAATTCCACAAAGGTTCCAGGATCAACCAGCAGCTCAATCCTTTCACGTGCAGTCAGCTTGCCTTTTTCATGCTGCTTTTCAATCCGCTCATCTCCGCCACCTAGCTCGATTTCCCTGCGGCGATCGTATAGTTCATTGATCTTTTCATATATATCAGGCATTTTTGTCAGCCTCCCTGTCTTTCTCACATAATTCGTAAAGAATGCTTCCGGTTGATTTTGGGTGCATAAAAGCAACCAGTGCGCCTCCTGCTCCCTTTTTGGGAACATCCTGTATCATTCTGATGCCATTTTCCTTCATGTCCTTAATTCTTTCCTGGATGGATTCCACACCTAAAGCAACATGATGGATGCCTTCTCCTCGTTTTTCAATGAATTTGGCAATCGCGCTTTCCTCTGAAACCGGTTCCAAAAGTTCCAGCTTGGTTTCCCCTGCTTTAAGAAATGCTACTTTTACCTTTTCGCTGTCTACTTCCTCAATCCCAATCAATGGCAGCTTCAGCACATCTGTATAAAATGGGAGGGCATGCTCAAGAGATTTGACAGCAATTCCAATATGGTCGACCTTTTTAATCATGTGATATCCCTCCTATTACTATTCGAATATATTTAATCATTTTAATATTCGATATAAATGTCACAAATCCTTCTTATTTAAATATGGTTTTTAGATTGATTAGAGAATATGGGATTGGCATAATATTAAGGATAGGTATAATCAATATCCTTTATCTATATTTTTCACACTATCATAAATAACAGCATTGGTCGCAAATAGAATCCTCATTTCGGAACATTTTCTGGAGTTCTATCACTGAAACATAGAACATCTCGACATGACCTTTTCTGAAGTTAGTTCACCAATTTGGTCAGAAGTCACTCTACTTGACCAAGAATCCAATTACCGCTTTAGGCTCAATAGCTTGGATTAGAAAAAAAGTTGTTGATTTCCTCAATGGGATGTAAAATAAGAAGAGGACAAAAGCAAAGGAAGGGGGAATTTTTCATGCGTAAACCGAATACCAGGAAGGTAGTAGTCTATATCATGCTTTTAACTATGCTCGCTTCAACCCTTCTTATGGGCCTGTCAACATTCCTATAAATTTCTATTTTTAAACCATATAAAAATTTAAGGACTGTCAGATGACAGTCCTTTTTTATTTGCTTATAGCTCCCTGCTCCTTACCAAGATCCAGAAAACTTTTGGAGGAGGATGTAATGAGTATTTTTGTTCCTAAAGGAATGTATTCATATAATGATGCAACAGCTTCATTTTGGATACGTACGCATCCCTGGGATATTTTTTTGCCTATGCTTGAGGGGTCATTTGTTCCATGAATTCCATAGGTTCTTCCGTCGGTATTCTCAGCATCAAAACCAATCCATCTGCTGCCGAGAGGGTTTTCCGGATTTCCCCCAGGGATATCTTTTTTGCGGTAATATGGGTTTTGCGCCTTGACTGTCACTGTAAAAAGTCCTTCTGGAGTTAAATCTTCAGTTTTTCCTGTCGCGGCTGAAACAATCGTCTGGACTCTATTCTCATTAATTAGCGCTACTTCATTTGTCTGCTTATTCACGATCACAAATGGATCTCCTGGCAAGGGATTTGGTCCAAGCGGCCAAATTGGAGAAAAGACAATGGCAGCTAGCAATATAGAAATAAACCCTGGCATAATATTCCCTCCGTTGTTTATTTCTGTTAGTTTGCCCCGGATGGTTCCTTTTCATGCCCATTGTGACTTGTCTTTAATCCCTTGAAGGACCTTTTCAATAAAAGGAACTGCTCCATCTCGTTGACAAAATGCAGCAGTGCTGCACGCGACTCAAATTCCTCTCTCGTTTTTGGAAGTTCCATATTCTCAAATTCAGCCTTCATCCTCATCAGCTTTTCAAGATGGAATAATACTGTATTCCCAGGATTGATGCCTTTTGAAAGAGTCTCAACAAACTCCGCTACCATGGTTCCTTGTTCGACCTGTCGTGGAATGGAAGTAATTGAGGGCAACACCCGTTCAATAATTTCGAATTGTTTTTCCCTGATTCTAAAATATTGATAATATAAATTTTCATCTCTTAAAAAATTATTTTCCACATCCAGAAGCGCAAGTGCCTTTGCCTTCTCAATCAATCTTGCTGTTTCGGTCAATTCTCTGCCATCCCAGCTGCTGTCATTATTCTTTATGTAGATGGCGAATTCGCTGAAAATTTTCTTGAAATGTCTTTCTATATCCCGCTGGTATTCTTCAAGTTTATTATCAACGCTGGGCATGTATAAATTCATTATCAAGGCAACCCCGATGCCAATCGTGATAATTCCAAGTTCATTCAAAAGCAAACCGGAAGTTACATTTCCAGCCGAATAAATATGCATGATGATGACACTGCTGGATACGACACCTTCTTTGGCGCCAGCCACTACGACAGTCGGAATAAAAAAGAGCAATAGCAGCCCAATGACAAGCGGATGGTACATAATCCCTTCAAAGAAAATGGCGGAAAAAATCATAGCGATGATACAGGCCAGGAACCGATGCCAAGATGCCTGAAGTGACCGTTTCTTAGTAACCTGGATGCAAAGGATCGTCAAAATCCCTGCAGATACAAAATTCCCGAATCCGAGATACTGGGCAATCATAATGGATGCTGCTGTGCCCAGCGCTGTTTTTAATGTGCGGTAGCCAATTCTAAATTTCACCTTTATTTCTCCTAATACAGAATGCTTAAGCGGCAATTACACTGGGCCTTATCCTGACCCAGACATAAGAAAACAAAAAGATGACCATACCTTATAAGATATGGTCACCCTCTAGTTTAGCAGAAAGGCAAAGCATTACAAAAGCAACGCTTGCTTTCTAGAGCATTTTTTCAAGGAACACTTTTGCTCTCTCGCTTTTAGGACTGCCAAAAAATTCTGCAGGCGGAGCATCCTCAACCAGCACACCGCCATCAAGGAACAATACTCTGTCCGCAACTTCACGGGCAAATCCCATCTCATGTGTGACAATTGCCATTGTCATACCCGTATGAGCAAGGGACTTCATAACCTCAAGTACCTCTTTTACCATTTCCGGGTCAAGTGCAGAGGTTGGTTCATCAAAAAGCATCACTTCAGGGTTCATTGCCAGCGCGCGTGCAATCGCTACACGCTGCTTCTGGCCTCCTGAAAGTCTGTTTGGATATTCATTTGACTTTTCGGAGAGTCCGACCTTATCGAGGAGTGCTAGACCGTGCTTATCAGCCTCCTCCTTTGACATGCCCTTCACTTTGATTGGTGCATATGTCACGTTCTGCAGCACCGTCATATGGGGGAACAAGTGAAAGTGCTGAAATACCATTCCAACATTTTCTCGGACTTTCTTGATATTTGTTTTCTTGTCGGTTACGTCCTCCGAGCCAATAAACACTTGGCCGCTAGTTGGCTGTTCAAGCAAGTTCATGCAGCGGAGGAAGGTTGATTTCCCTGATCCTGAAGGCCCAATGATCGCAACTACTTCGCCGTTTTCAATAGCAGTAGTTATGCCCTTCAAAACTTCCAGCTTGCCAAAAGATTTATGAAGATTTTGTACTTTAATCACTTTGTCTCATTCTCCTTTCAACTGCCTTGCCGATAAATGTCAAGGAGATAACCATTAGATAATAAATGAGGCCCGCAAAGATCAACGGCTCGAAAAATCTGTACTGCTCGCCGCCGACAATATAGGATCTGCGCATAATATCATCTACTGCGATGACCGTAACAATCGCAGATTCCTTTGTAAGGGTAATGAATTCATTCATCAATGCTGGCAGGATATTCTTCATCGCCTGAGGCAAGATGATATCCCACATCATTCGTTTGTTAGGAACGCCTAGTGCCATGGCTGCTTCCTTCTGACCTTTATCTACAGCTAAAATTCCCGCGCGGATAATTTCAGAAATATATGCCCCTGAGTTTAAAGAAAATGAAACGACTGCTGCTGTATAAGCGGCGATTTCGAAGCCGATTATTTGTGGTGCCCCATAATAAATAATCATCAGCTGCAGGATGAGCGGAGTACCCCGAAAAATCGAAGTATAAAGATCAGCAAACCAATTCAAAGCCTTTGATGAACTGATTTTGAATATGGCTAGGATGATGCCAAATGCAAAACCAAGCAGGCCTGCAACCAATACAATTTTAAGAGTAACGCCGATTCCCTTTAAAATATATGGCAATGAAGGGAGGATAGCGGTAAAATCCAGATTCATATTATTAACAACCCTCTCTATCTATTTCATGAAGGAGAAAGGCGCCCAGAAGACATAACCATTCTGAACGCCTGTTTTTTATTCTTACTTTTCTCCGCCAAACCATTTAACAACTAGCTTTTCCACTTCGCCATTTTCCATTTTTTCTTTAAGTACTTTATTAAATTCATCTGTCAGCTTGCTTCCCTTAGGGAAAGCAATGGCTGAACCTGCGTCTTCTTCGCTTTCTTCTTCAATAGTGAAACCTGAAAGATCCTTATCGTTCTTGAAGTAGCCTTCTGCCACAGTATCTTCGATGATGGCTGCATCAATACGTCCTGCCTTGATTTCTTGAATCAATTCAGGGATTCTTGTACGCTTTTCTACTTTAATTTTCACTGTTTCGCCAATTTCTTCTGCCTTGTCTTCCTGGATAGAAGCTAACTGAACACCGACTGTCTTATCCTTCAGATCATCAATTGACTTGATGTTGCTATCCTTAGCTGAAACAATCATATGCTTAGCTGTATAATAAACATCTGAAAAATCCACGCTTTCTTTACGCTCTTTAGTAGGCGTCATACCAGCCATAACAAAATCAACACGGTCAGCCTGAATTGCACCAATTAGACCATTGAAATCCATATCTTTAACTTCAACCTTATAGCCAAGTTCACCAGCAATCAAGTTTGCAAGGTCAATATCAAAACCAATGATCTCATCACTCTTAGCCGTTTCAACATATTCAAATGGAGGGTAATCTGCTGAAGTACCCATTGTTAATACTTTCTTTTCTTCACCGTTGCCGCCTGCATTTTCTTCTTTTTCTTTTGATGATGTGCCGCAAGCAGCCAAAACGCCCATAATTAAAATACTGATCATAAAAATAGATAATGCCTTTTTCACTTGTTTTCCTCCTATAACTTTTAGAAAATTTTATATTTTTTAAATCAATAAATATATTATTATCTGAAACCTTATAGCTTTTCAAGTAAGATCTATTGATAATAAATATTCAACATAATGCATTTTAACACACACTCATATTTATGCAATAATATTTTTAAATATAAAATTAAAAAACAAAAAAAGAACCCCAAATAGTATGGGATTCTCAAAATTAAATTATACTTCTTCACAATATTCTTCAAATGCATTCTGAAGTTTATTTACCACTGCCATAGGATCATGTCCCTCAATCTCATGGCGCTCGATCATGGTAACTAACTTTCCATCCTTCAGCAAGGCAAAAGATGGGGAAGAAGGAGGATAACCTGTGAAATAGCTTCTTGCTTTTTCAGTTGCTTCTTTATCCTGTCCAGCAAAAACGGTTACTAGATGGTCAGGACGCTTATCGTAATGAAGGGAATGCGCCGCAGCTGGGCGTGCAATGCCACCGGCACATCCGCACACGGAATTGACCATCACAAGTGTTGTTCCCTCTTTTGCTAATGCCTGTTCTACATCTTCTCCTGTCGTCAATTCTGAATATCCTGCTGCCACTATTTCCTGGCGTGCTTGACGGACTACATCATTCATAAAAAAATTGAAATCCATGCTCATATAAACTATCTCTCCTCTGCTGGAATCTATCAAGTACATGGTTATATGATAACAATTAAATAAAAATTTTCAAAGTATGTTTAACTCTTCCGTATTCAGGGAAATGTAACAATACAGCTAGATCCATACCCCTAAACTCCCTAGATGAAGGACAACGGCATAATTACCGTTGTCCACTTTTTTTGAAAAAAATAGGCTGTCCGCCGCTATGGCAGCCTATTTTGTTGAATTGAAATAGGCATTGAACAATTCTTCAACAGCTGATGCTACAGGCCTGCTCCCTGAAATGACTTCATTTTCCACCTTAGGGAGCATGAGTTTTATCATTGGATGTTGAAAGAAATTCGCCTGCAATTGGTCAATAATCATATCGTTCAGCCACTCTTTTGCCTGGCTTCGTCGACGGTCAGAAAAGGCGCCGCTTTCTTTTGTACTGCCCTCAAAGCTTGAAATGGTATGCCAAACCTCCTCAATGCCTTTGTTATGCAAGGCGGAACATGTCAAAGCGACTGTCTCCCAGCCTTTTGTGGCAGGCTGTAGAAAATGGAGGATTCGGTTATATTCTTCTTTCGTCTTCCTTGCTATTTGTTCATTTGGACCATCTGCTTTATTAACAATAACAGCATCTGCCAGCTCCATTATTCCCTTCTTCATACCTTGAAGTTCATCGCCAGCACCGGTGAGAACGAGGAGCATGAAGAAATCGACCATATTCCTGACAATTACCTCACTTTGGCCTACCCCTACAGTTTCGACTAAAATCACATCAAAGCCTGCAGCTTCACAAACAAGCATTGTTTCACGGGTTTTTCGATGGACTCCACCGAGCTTTCCTCCTGAAGGAGAAGGCCGGATGAAGGCCCGGGGATTCCTTGCAAGATTTTCCATCCTTGTTTTGTCCCCCAGGATGCTCCCTCCGGTCAAACTTGAAGTTGGGTCAACAGCCAGGACTGCAACTTTGTGCCCTAGGCTGCATAAATAGGTTCCAAAGCTTTCAATAAAGGTACTTTTTCCAGCTCCCGGCACACCTGTGATTCCTATTCTTACCGCAGAACCTGTATCTGGCAGAAGCAGCTGCAGCAGAGACTGTCCTGCATGAAAATCTTGCTCTGCATTGCTTTCAATCAAGGTGATTCCCTTTGCCAGTGCAGTTCTGCTTCCACTTTTAATTTCGTCGGCGAGCTTTGAGGGATCAAGCTTAGCAGCACTGCTTTTTTTTACGAACCGCCCTGTTTTTCCCGTGTTAACCTTGCTAGGCACTCCTATGTCAGTCACTCCTGGCTTCACTATACTCGAAAAGAAATCTGCCTTTTCCGGATCGAACCATTCAGGCTTTTTCTCGTCTGCCATTATTCGGACACTTCCTCGTAGCCCAGGCGATCATAGATTGTTCTCAAAACCTTCTGGGCCGCTGCTGGAATAACAGTGCCTGGTCCAAAAATTGCACTTGCGCCGTTTTCATACAGGAATTCATAATCCTGTGCCGGGATAACACCGCCGACTATGACGACAATATCTTCACGCCCAAGCTTCTTCAATTCCTGTACTAGCAGTGGAAGCAGCGTTTTATGTCCTGCTGCAAGGGAGCTGATTCCAATCGCATGGACGTCATTCTCGACAGCCTGGATTGCCGTTTCCTCAGGAGTTTGGAACAATGGACCGATGTCGACATCAAAACCCAGGTCGGCAAACGCGGTTGAAATGACTTTAGCACCGCGGTCGTGTCCATCCTGACCCATTTTGGCAATCATAATACGAGGTCTTCTTCCTTCATTTCCAAGGAATTCATCTGTCATTTGCTGTACTTCGGCTATTTCTTCTTCATTTGTGAATGCAGAACTGTAAACGCCGCTGATTGACCGAATAATCGCTTTATGCCGGCCAGCTGCCTTTTCAATCGCATCGGAAATCTCTCCAAGAGAAGCACGCACCCTTGCTGCCTTTACTGCCAGTTCCAGGAGATTGCCCTTCCCTTTTTCGGCCGCATCTGTAAGTTCCTTCAACGCGATTTCGACTTTTTGATTATCACGATTTTCTTTTAGTTCCTTCAGTCTATCGATTTGTTTTGCCCGGACAGCAGTATTATCAATATCCAGGATTTCAAGTGGATCTTCTTTATCAAGCTTATATTTATTGACCCCGATGATCGTTTCTTTTCCAGAATCGATTTGTGCCTGGCGCCGGGCTGCCGCTTCTTCAATCCTCATTTTTGGAAGGCCTGTTTCAATTGCTTTGGCCATGCCTCCAAGGTTTTCAATTTCTTCAATATGCTTCCATGCACGTTCGATCAGCGATTCAGTCAGGCTCTCGACGTAGTAGCTGCCTGCCCATGGATCGATCACTTTAGTAATGCCGGTTTCTTCCTGAAGAAACAGTTGTGTATTGCGAGCAATCCGTGCAGAAAAATCAGTTGGCAATGCAATTGCTTCATCCAGTGCATTCGTATGAAGCGATTGTGTATGGCCCATTGCAGCTGCATGCGCTTCAATCAAGGTGCGGATGACATTATTATAAGGATCCTGTTCTGTCAGGCTCCATCCGGATGTTTGCGAATGAGTTCTTAACGCCATAGATTTCTCATTTTCAGGATTGAAGGTTTTGATCATTTTTGCCCAGATGAAACGGGCAGCTCTCATTTTGGCTACTTCCATGAAATAATTCATGCCTATTGCCCAGAAAAATGACAACCTTGGTGCGAACGAATCAATATCAATTCCTGCCTTCAGCCCTGTCCTCACGTACTCTAAGCCATCCGCAAGGGTGTAAGCCAATTCGATATCAGCAGGTGCTCCTGCTTCTTGCATATGATAGCCTGAGATACTGATTGAATTGAATTTAGGCATGTACTTTGACGTATATTCAAAGATATCTGCAATAATTTTCATCGACATTTCTGGAGGATAAATATAAGTGTTCCTCACCATATATTCCTTGAGGATGTCATTTTGGATGGTTCCAGACAATTTATCCTGTGTTACTCCTTGTTCTTCCGCTGTAACAATAAAAAATGCCATGATCGGCAATACTGCCCCGTTCATTGTCATTGAAACAGACATTTGGTCCAAAGGGATCCCATCGAATAAAATTTTCATATCCAAAATTGAATCGATCGCTACTCCTGCCTTGCCGACATCTCCCTCAACACGAGGATGGTCAGAATCATACCCGCGATGCGTAGCCAGGTCGAAAGCAACGGACAGTCCCTTTTGCCCCATTGCAAGATTCCTCCTGTAAAAAGCATTGCTTTCCTCGGCAGTCGAGAATCCAGCATATTGCCGGACAGTCCAGGGACGATTGACGTACATGGCTGGATACGGTCCTCTCGTATACGGAGGTAATCCAGGTTTGCCGTCAAGATGCTGTGCAGCGTTTATATCTTTTTTTGTATAAACTGGCTTCACTTTAATTTGTTCATTTGTTTCGAATAACAAAGCATCTATCGTTTGGCTGATTTCACGATCAATTTGCTCTTTGTTTACTGGCTTTTCATTCTCAAACAATCTAACTTTTGCAAAATCAGGCTTTTGCATGTGAGCTCACCTCCATATCATGAAGCAATGAAGATAGAATCTGAAACGCATCGCTTCTTAGATGAATACAGTCTATAATCCCAGCTGCCTTCCAATCTGCTTCATTCCCATCAGGCAAACCTGCTAAATAAAGCTTTGCTTCTGGATGCTGTTTTTTTATCTCACCTACAAGTTCAGGCCCGAGTATTGCATAATCCGAACCATCTCCGCTAATGACATATTGTGAAATATTCTTAGAGTTAATAAAATCAATGACAGCCTCAGAATCTTTAAGCTCACCGCTTCTAACAGAATCTATCCCGCCGGCGGCAAGCAATCCTGTTATAAAATCTGCTCTTGCTTTATGTTTTTTAAGTTCCCCTAAACAGATTAAACCGATCGAAGGCTTCATACCAGTTACATTTGTGAGTTTTTCTGCCCTGAATCGCAATTTTTCATATGGTTCCGATAACCTTTTCTGTATTAAAGGGCTAAAATTTCTAGTTGTTTTCAATTGTACTATTCCACTAGATAAAGGTTCCCCAGCAGAGAACATTGCCATGAAATCAGCCAGCGTTTTATCGCTAAAGACTCTTTCAATCTCTGCATTAGCCTGCTCACTGTAATGTTCGGAGAGATTTGCATATACATTGGTTCCGATAATGCTTTTTTTGCGCTTAAAAATGTCTTTTTCGCGCTCTTTAGCAATTTGGTCGATCTGCTCCTGCAGCCAGCCAGTTTTGAGGACTTCCATCATTCCACCCTTGCTGTCAATTGTGAGGAAAAACTCCCATGCCTTTTCTGCGAGCTGCCTGGTAAGAGATTCAATATACCATGATCCACCTGCAGGATCAGCAACTTTTTCCAAATGCGCTTCGGACTTCAGGATTAGCTGTGTATTTCTGGCCACTCTCTCAGAAAACGTATCACCATTCCCTAAAGCTTCATCGAATGTTCCAGTTCGAAGGTACTGTACTCCGCCAAGAACAGCTGCAAATGCTTCATTGCCAATTCGAAGCATATTTACGTATGGATCAAAAACGGTTTTCGTGAATAAAGATGTCTCTGCTGAAATTTCTATTTTACGTTCTTGTTCTCCTGCTCCAAATGCCTCAACTGTTTTATTCCATAAAAGGCGGGCAGCCCTTAGCTTTGCTGTTTCCATAAAGAAATTGGATCCGATCGAAAAATGGAAGACCATTTTTGATAACGCTTTCTCCAGCTCCCAGCCACGATCCATTAACTTTTGCAGAATATAAACACCTGTTGAAATGGCAATTGCAAGTTCCTGAACAGCATTAGCACCGCTATTATGATAGGGTGAAGTGTTCACTAAAACAGTTTTCAAGCCAGGCAAAAGTTTATTTGCTTCTTCTAGATTTCTTGACCACTCGCTAAAGAACTGTTCTTCTTCTTTTGGCAGTGCTCCTGATAAACTCGCTTCTGCAACTGGATCAACAGCGACAAAGCCTGTAATGTCCATATCCATTTCAGCTTTATTTTTCGCTTGGATTAAAGCGGCAAGCAATGGCGCCTGAAGGTAACCGGCGTCAACGCTGAATGGATAATCACTTTTGAATTTCTCAAAAAAAGACACTAACTTATTGCTATCTGCAAACAATTCCGGTCTCACTTCATACGAGACAGCTGTTTGCCCTTTTGCTAGAGCAGCTGATATTTTTTCTTCCAGTTCCTCTAGGTTTGTATAAGCTAAACGGTTCGCGATTTGCCATGGTCTCGACTGATAGCCTAGTGGATCATTTCCACGCCTGAAATCTCCCATCCCAGGAATATCAGCAATCGGATCCTCATTGATATCTTCCTGTGTATAGAGCGGTTTGAGCATAAATTGTTCGTATGTATTTGTATAAAGAGTATCGATTGGTTTTCCTTTTAACGATGCTAACGCTTTTATCCGCCAATCTTCCAATGAAGCATTATTAAAATTCGTAGCTTTCATGTTTTCAATGGTCATTATTCAACTGTCCACTTTATTAGACAGCCTGCCCCCCTTCATACGTAAATTGCAATAAAATTCACATTTTTCTTTCCCTCTTTATTTTAGTACACGATGGCTGTTCTAGCAACGAGTGCAACTCAATATAAAAGCCGCTGCATATTGGGCAGCGGCTTTTATATTGTTGTCTCTGTTAAATGAGGCTGTTGATTTTCGTTCCAGACGCTTCGCTTTCCGCGGGGNNCGCGGGGCTGGCGCTGAGCCTCCTCGTCGCTTCGCTCCTGCGGGGTCTCACCTGTCCAGCTAAGCCTGCAGGACACTGAATAGCTTCCTTGAATGTGCCCACGCTCGATGAAAATGCGTTAGCATTTTCGGAGGAGTCTTCGCGCCTTCCACTACAATCAACTGTTTTTAATAACAACATTGTCTTTAACAGAGCCATATTGTTAATAGCTGTTCAAAATATTCCCGCACTAAATTCCAAGGTTATAAAAGAGCTATTAATAAATTGACGTTGTCTCTTTAGAAGTATGCTCAAGAATTTCTTTTACTCTCTGGAGGAAGCGGCCGCAAACAAGTCCATCAAGTACACGATGATCAAGTGAGAGACATAGGTTCACCATATCTCTGACAGCAATCATCCCATTGTTCATTACGACTGGACGCTTAACGATGGATTCAACCTGCAGGATTGCAGCCTGCGGATAGTTGATGATTCCCATAGATTGGACTGAACCGAAAGAGCCAGTATTATTGACAGTAAATGTACCGCCCTGCATGTCGTCTGAGCGGAGTTTGCCAGTTCGGACTTTCTGGGCAACCTCAGTAATTTCACGAGCGATACCTTTGATTGTTTTTTCGTCTGCATTTTTGATAACAGGCACAAATAAGGCATCATCTGTTGCAACCGCAATTGAAATATTGATATCTTTTTTCTGGATGATCTTATCTCCAGCCCACATGGAATTAATTTGAGGATATTCCTTGAGCGCCTGAGCAACTGCTTTTACAAAGAAGGCAAAGAACGTTAAATTGAAACCTTCTTTTTTCTTGAAATCATCCTTAATGTTATTTCTGTATTCAACCAGATTCGTGACATCCACTTCAACCATTGTCCAGGCATGCGGCGCTTCATGTTTGCTTCGAAGCATATTAGCCGCTATTGCTTTGCGGATTCCTGTAACCGGTATTTCGATGTCTCCTGCAGCTACAGGGACAGATGGAGCAGGTGCGGATGGGACTGCAGCTGGCTGAGCTTGGGTTGAAGGCTGTGAAGCAGCCGGTTGAACCGGTGCAGCTTCTGATTTTTTAGTTGGCTTGGCAGCAGATACCTGTGGAATATTGCCAGACTCAATGATCTTCTGCAAATCCTTACGAGTAATCCTGCCTCCTGCACCGCTGCCCTTAACCTGGGAGAGATCGATGTTATTTTCCTGTGAAAGTTTCAGCACTGCTGGAGAATATCTAGTTTTGCTTCCTTCATTCACAACATCAGGTGCTTGAACTGCAACCCCAGAAGAAGACACTGCTTCTCCAGATGTTTCAGGAGCTTTATCAGCGCCTCCTCCATCTATTTCGATCGTGCAGATGATTTCCCCTACAGCTAATGTATCTCCTTCACTTGCAATCAATTCCTTGATCGTTCCAGTAAATGAAGATGGTACTTCAGCATTGACCTTATCAGTCATCACTTCTGCAAGCGGATCATATTTATTCACTTTGTCCCCAACGGATACAAGCCATTTGCTGATTGTTCCTTCCGTTACACTCTCGCCTAATTGGGGCATTTTGATTTGTTCGATAGCCAAGGTTGACCCTCCTTCTCCGACTCATTCAGTTTCAGATAGAATAATATTAGAATTCAGCAAGTTCTCTCATAGCCTTTTCGACCTTATCAGGATTGATCATGAAATACTTTTCCATGGTTGGTGCATATGGCATTGCTGGAATATCAGGACCAGCCAGCCTTTTGATAGGTGCATCTAACTCGAACAAGCAATGTTCCGCAATAATAGCAGCAACCTCACCCATGATGCTTCCTTCTTTATTATCTTCAGTCACAAGAAGTACCTTACCAGTTTTTGATGCAGCTTCAATGATCGCTTCCTTATCCAACGGATATACAGTGCGAAGATCTAAAATATGCGCCGAAATACCATCCTTGGCAAGCCTTTCAGCAGCCTGAAGAGCAAAGTGGACTGCCAGCCCATAAGTTATGACAGTAATATCTTCACCTTCTCGCTTAACATCTGCTTTGCCGATTGGAAGAACATAATCATCTTCTGGAACCTCGCCTTTAATCAAGCGATAAGCACGCTTATGTTCAAAGAACAATACTGGATCTTCATCCCTGATTGCCGCTTTCAACAATCCTTTTACATCATACGGAGTTGAAGGCATAACAATTTTCAAGCCAGGCTGGTTTGCAAAAACTGCTTCCACAGACTGGGAATGATAAAGGGCACCATGGACTCCACCGCCATAAGGTGCACGGATAACCATCGGACAGCTCCAGTCATTGTTGGATCGGTAACGAATCCTGGCAGCTTCCGAAATAATCTGGTTCACAGCTGGCATGATGAAGTCGGCGAACTGCATTTCAGCGATTGGGCGCATTCCGTACATAGCCGCACCAATCCCAACGCCTGCGATTGCCGATTCAGCCAATGGAGCATCAATGACACGATCTTCGCCGAACTGGTCGTATAGACCTTGAGTCGCTTTAAATACTCCACCTTTTTTACCTACATCTTCCCCGAGAACAAAAACCCTCGGATCTCTTTCCATTTCTTCCTTGATCGCTAATGTAACTGCATCTATATAAGAAATAACCGCCATTTTTGCTCCCCCTTACTCTTCAGCATATACGTATTTTAAAGCATGTTCTGGCTCTGCATATGGTGCGTTCTCAGCGTAATCCGTTGCTTCGTTCACCAATTTCATGATCTTGTCATTAATTTCTTTTTCTAATTCATTAGTCATGATGCCGTTTTCTTTAAGGTAAGCACCAAAGGTAATGATTGGGTCGTTCGTTTTTGCCTTAGCTACTTCATCAGGTGCACGGTAGCTTCTGTCATCGTCATCTGATGAGTGAGGAGTCAGCCGGTAAGAGACAGCCTCGACTAAAGTCGGCCCCTCGCCGCGGCGGCCGCGGTCTGCAGCATCTTTTACAACTTTATAGACTTCAAGTGGATCATTTCCATCAACAGTAAAACCAGGCATACCATAACCGATGGCGCGGTCAGATACCTTTTCAGCGGCAACCTGCTTCTCATATGGTACAGAAATCGCATATTTATTATTTTCAACCATGAAAATCACGGGAAGCTTGTGTACTCCCGCAAAGTTTGCTCCTTCGTGGAAATCTCCCTGATTGGAAGAACCTTCTCCGAAAGTAACAAAAGTAACCAGATCTTTCTTTTCCATTTTACCGGCAAGGGCAATTCCTACCGCGTGAGGCACCTGTGTCGTAACCGGAGAAGAACCTGTAACAATTTTATTTTTCTTTTGACCGAAGTGTCCTGGCATCTGTCTGCCGCCAGAGTTAGGGTCTTCAGCTTTGGCAAAACCGGAAAGCATCAAATCTTTAGCCGTCATGCCAAAGGTTAAGACCACACCCATATCTCTGTAGTAAGGTAGAACATAATCCTTTTCACGGTCCAGAGCAAAAGCTGCTCCTACCTGTGCAGCTTCCTGTCCCTGGCAGGAAATTACAAACGGAATTTTTCCGGCACGGTTCAACAGCCACATACGCTCATCCAGGCGTCGAGCCAATAGCATTGTTTCATACATTCCCAAAACTTTTTCATCGCTTAAGCCAAGTGCAGCGTGACGATTTTCTGCCATTATTATACCTCCCAAATGTTCGTATAAGGCTCTTTTCCTTTGAAAAGAGCACTGTGAAATTCAATATTTTTTAAGAAGGCTCTTTTCATAAGCTTAGCTGCTATCCAGCATAAAAGACTAAACCTAAAATACGAAGAATAACCCTCATTCCGAAAACAGCCTTTATGAATGAATCGCTTTTCCATCAACCGCAAGTGCAGCTTCACCGATTGCCTCCGATAACGTCGGGTGCGGATGGATTGTATGAGCAACCTCCCATGGTGTCGCATCAAGAACTTTTGCAAGGCCGGCTTCAGAGATCATATCTGTTACGTGCGGCCCAATCATATGGACGCCAAGAATGTCATTCGTTGCTTTGTCGGCAACAATCTTAACAAATCCGTCAGATTCTCCATAAACGAGGGCTTTGCCGATTGCTTTGAACGAAAATTTGCCTGTTTTGACTTCGAATCCTTTTTCCTTTGCTTCATCTTCAGTCAATCCGACGCTGGCAGCTTCCGGTGAGCTGTAAATGCATTTTGATACTAATGTATAGTCAATTGGATGTGTATCAACACCCGCAATATGTTCTACCGCAACAATGCCTTCATGTGAAGCAACGTGGGCAAGCTGCAATCCGCCGATTACATCGCCGATTGCATAAATATGTGATTCTTTTGTCTGGAAGTATTCATTCGTTTGGACAAACCCTTTTTCCAGCTGGATTTCTGTATTTTCCAGACCGATACCTTCAACATTTGCCTGTCGGCCAACCGATACAAGTATCTTTTCTGCCTCGAAATCCTTTGATTCTCCTTTAAGTTCTGCGCTAATTTTAACCCCGTTGCCTTTAGAAAGGGACTCAGGCAGAACTTTTGCGCTAGTAACGATTTTTACACCTTTTTTCTTCATCGCACGCTGCATTTCTTTCGATACTTCTTTATCTTCGGTAGGAACAATACGGTCAGCATACTCTATTACCGTTACCTCTGTTCCAAAATCAGCCAGCATGGATGCCCATTCTATCCCGATTACGCCGCCTCCGACAATGATGATGGATTTTGGCAGTTCCTCCATGACTAGCGCTTCATCCGATGTCATGACGTATTGACCATCTGCCTCCAATCCTGGAAGAGTACGTGGTCTAGAACCAGTCGCTACAATTACATTTTTCGGTATAAGCATTTCATTTTCTTCACCGTTATTCATTTCAACGGAGATCGTGCCAGGCATAGGGGAGAAAATGGAAGGACCAAGGATTCTTCCCAAACCTTCATAGACGTCGATTTTGCCCTGTTTCATAAGATGCTGAACACCTTTGTGAAGCTGTTCAACGATCTTTTCTTTTCTTTCCTGCACCTTAGCGAAATTGACGCCGACCTCACCTGTTGTGACGCCGAACTCTTCACTCTTCTTTGCAGTTGCAAAAACCTCTGCACTTCTTAAAAGGGCCTTACTTGGGATACATCCTTTATGAAGGCAAGTTCCACCAAGCTTTCCCTTTTCAACGATGGCCGTTTTCAAACCTAGTTGTGAAGCCCTAATAGCTGCAACATACCCGCCTGTTCCGCCTCCGAGAATGACTAAATCATATTCTTGAGCCATATGTATTCCCTCCTCTGACTACAATACAATAAGAATAAAAAATACTAAGTCCACTTTTATAAATGTCCAGCTTCAGCTCGCTGCTTCTCGCAGTTTGCTTCGGTCTAGTCGATGAAGTCAAAAATGCATTCAACGAATTGACTTCTTCATTGTCGGACTCGCACGATGTGGCAAAGCTAGACGACATTCCCAATTTTAAAGCGCTGCCGCTTTTCGTTATCTCCCTGGATACTCTTTCACGTCTTCTTCCCCGCGAAGGATACGGAGCGCTCCTTCTGCAAGTGCCTGTAGCTCATTTTCTCCTGGCTGGACAATCACATCTGCGATCCAGCTGATCCGTTCAGAAATTTCATGGACAAATTCTTTTCCATAAGCGAGGCCTCCAGTCAGGACTATCGCATCTACTTTACCTGCAAGCACTGCGCTGGCTGACCCAATTTCCTTCGCTACCTGATAGGCCATTGCTTCATATACTTGCTTCGCTTTTGCATTGCCTTGCTTAATCATTTTTTCAACCTTTACTGCATCATTCGTCCCGAGATAGCCGACAAGTCCACCCTGTCCTACCAGCTTCTTCATGATTTCCTCACGATAGTAGTCGCCGGAAAAGCATAGGTCAACAAGGTCACCGGCTGGAACTGTTCCCGCACGTTCGGGGCTGAACGGCCCATCCCCATGAAGACCATTGTTCACATCAATAACTCTTCCTCTTTTATGGGCCCCGACAGTAATACCGCCGCCTAAGTGTGTGACGATCAAGTTAAGTTCTTCATATTTTTTCTCAAGCTCTTTTGCAACCCTGCGCGCAACCGCCTTTTGGTTCAAAGCATGGAATATGCTTTTTCGTTCAATAAGTGAAAACCCTGAAATACGGGCAACTGGATCCAGTTCATCAACTACGACAGGATCGACAATGAAGGATGGGATATTCAGGCCTGATGCAACTTCATAAGCAAGGATCCCGCCTAGATTTGATGCATGCTGTCCAGAAAAACCTGTGCGTAAATCTTCTAGCATTTTATTATTCACTGCGTATGTTCCGCCTTCAATTGGCCTTAGCAGCCCGCCGCGCCCACAAACAGCACTCAATTTTGAAATATTGATTCCTTCAGTATCAAGCGTTTCAAGTATCGTATTCTTCCTGAATTCGTATTGATCGATGATGGTTTCATAGGAGTTAATGACTGATGAGTCATGACGGATTGTTTTCTCAAAAACGGAAAGCTCATTGTCAAAGACTCCAATTTTCGTTGATGTAGATCCTGGATTAATAACTAGAATCCGATATTCTGTTTGATGCACAGTTAAACCTCCAATTTAGATAACGGACTTACATAGCAATCCGTAAAAACGTCAATGCACTTATTTAGTAGGCTCTGTTAAACAAGACTGTTGATTTTCGATCCAGGCGCTTCGCTTTCCACGTGGCTGGCGCTGAGCCTGTAGGAGTCAACGCACCAGCCACTACAATCAACAGGTTCAAAGACAACATTGGGCTTTAACAGAGCCTTTTAGTAAATAACAGAGGCGCCGAATGAAGCATTCAGCGCACTCTACTTATGACTTTCAATTAACGGCGGCTTAAAATGTGATGGCCATTCTGCAGGAATTGGCTGCGAGAATTGCGCATTCTCTCGATACGCTCCTCTGCCATGCGGTCAGCCGCTTTATAAGTAGGAATTCCATCTCTTTTTGCAATTGTGATGACTTTTTCAATGTTATTGTAAATAGTTTCTACCTTTTTCATTGCTCTTTCTGCGTTATAACCGTATAACTCATCCGCTACGTTGATTACTCCGCCTGCGTTGATTACATAGTCCGGTGCATAAACAATGCCCATTTCATGGATAATATCTCCATGTTTAGTGTCTTTAAGCTGGTTATTTGCAGCACCTGCAATGACCCTAGCTTTGATTTGCGGGATGGTATCATCATTGATGACAGCACCAAGTGCACATGGAGCGTAAATATCGCATTCAACACTGTAAATTTCGTCCGGATCCACCGCTCTTGCACCAAAATCCTCAACCGCTCTTTGGACTGCTTCCTTGTTAATATCAGTCACGATTAACTGCGCACCTTCTTCATGCAGGTGTCGGCAAAGATTATATGCCACGTTTCCTACACCCTGGACAGCAATGGTCTTTCCTTCAAGAGAATCAGTACCGAATGCTTCTTTAGCAGCTGCCTTCATCCCTCTGTAAACGCCATATGCGGTTACCGGTGAAGGATTTCCTGAAGACCCGAATGCTGGTGAAATACCCGTAACAAAGTCTGTTTCCTCATGAATTAAATCCATATCTGCAACAGTTGTACCTACATCTTCTGCAGTGATATATCTTCCGTTTAACCCCTGGATATAACGGCCAAATGCACGGAACATTTCTTCGTTTTTATCCTTGCGAGGATCGCCGATGATTACTGTCTTTCCTCCACCAAGATTAAGGCCTGCTGCAGCATTTTTATATGTCATACCTTTAGCAAGACGCAGAGCATCCTCGATCGCAGCTTCTTCAGATGCGTAAGTCCACATGCGTGTTCCGCCAAGAGCTGGTCCAAGAGTTGTGTCATGGATTGCAATAATTGCCTTTAGACCTGATTGTTTATCCTGGCAAAAAACTACCTGCTCATAATCATACTGTTCTAGATACTTAAAAATTTCCATTTCTAATTCCTCCCCGGTTTTATGTAAATTATTTAGCTGCAGAGCATAAGGCCAGCGCCAGTGAAAAAAGCTTACTTTCAGCTGTATCCGCTCTCGATGTTAATACGATTGGGGCTTTCGCACCTGCAATGACCGCTCCAACCTTTGCATTCGCAAAATAAATCAATGATTTGTATAATACATTTCCAACTTCAATCGCTGGGACTAATAATATATCAGCCTTTCCGGCTACCTCACTTTGAATTCCCTTGTGTTCAGCAGCCAATTGTGAAACTGCATTATCCAGGGCAAGAGGTCCATCGATTTTACAGCCTGTAATCTGGCCGCGGTTATTCATCACCGTTAGTGCAGCTGCATCAAGTGTTGCCTGCATCGCTGGATTAACTACCTCCACTGCCGCTAAAGGAGCAACCTTCGGTAACTCAATACCAATCGCATGGGCAATTTGAACAGCGTTCTTAACAATCTGTGCCTTTTGGTCAAGATCAGGCGCAATATTCATTGCAGCATCTGTAACAATGGTGAACCTGTCATAGCCAGGGATTTCAAAAACAGCTACATGTGAGAGTACCGCCCCTGTCCTTAGCCCGTATTCCTTGTTAAGGACAGCCTTTAAAATTGAAGCTGTTGGCAGATTCCCTTTCATCAACACATCAGCTTCATTTGCTTTGACTGCTTTCACTGCCATTTCAGCAGCACTATTATTATTTGGTGCGGAAATGATTTCAATTCCAGTATGAGCTTTCAGTTCTGGGTGCTCGGATGATATCATCTTGTTGATTTTTTCTTCATTGCCAAATAAAAGAAAGTCAGCAAGATTTATTCTGGCAGCCTCAGCGACCGCTTCTAAAACCTCGGAATCTTCCGCAGCAGCGACTGCGACAGTTTTCCTCTTGTTTTGGGATGCCTTAGTGATAAGTGAGTCTAATTTCATTCCTGGCTTCAACCCTTTCTTTCGATGCGCATCACCCGAGAAAATAAAGATGCAAGAACCGTGCCAACTTTAAAATGGTGAAAACGCTTTATTTTTCCCCAAAAGTATCATGCAAGTTTTTTCATAGTGTGAAATTTATTGCATGCCATCTATTTCAATACCGTGTTTTTCGAGTTTATAATACAAATTCCTAACTGATACTCCAAGTTTTTTTGCTGCAAGGGTTTTATTGCCGTTTACAGCCTCCAAAGTATCTCTTATGATTTTAGCTTCGTATTTTTCCATTTGCGAGGAAAGAGATTCTGTAAGGATGAGAGAATCTGCATGCTCTAATTTTCCTTTTGGTTGGCCACTTTGCAACTCAGGGAGATGCTGCACTTCAATCATTGTTTCATTATAGTGTAAGAAGATGATTGCCCTCCCTAGGACATTTTCCAGTTCTCTTACGTTTCCAGGCCAGTCATATTCCATGAGCCTTTTGACAGCCCTTACTGAAACACCTTCAACATTACGCCCATAATCCTGGTTAATTTTTCGGATTAATTTTTCACATAGCTCAGGGATGTCTTCCTTCCTTCTCCTCAGCGGAGGAATATGGATTGGCATCCTGTTAAGCCTATAATACAAATCCTCCCTGAAACTCCCATTTGCAATAGCTTTTTCTAGATTCATATTAGTAGCTGCTATCACCCGGACATTTATTGAAACCGGCTTCGAGCCGCCGACACGGACAATTTCTCGTTCCTGCAGAACCCTTAACAGCTTTGCCTGGGTATTGGCAGGTAATTCACCGATTTCATCCAGAAAAATACTTCCATTATTCGCCTCTTCGAAAAACCCTCGTTTCCCGCCTCTTTTTGCGCCAGAAAAAGCACCTTCTTCATAACCAAAGAGTTCACTTTCAAGCAGAGATTCTGATATCGCCGCACAGTTTACTCTGATGAACTTATTGAATTTACGGTCACTTGCGTTATGGATTGCATGGGCAAAGAGTTCTTTACCCGTTCCCGATTCACCTCGCAGAAGGACAGTTGCAGGAGTTTTAGCACCCAGTTTGGCCTGCTCGATTGGAATCGTCATTTCTTCCGTTTGTCCAATTATATCCTCAAACGAATACTTCGCTTCTAAAGTCCTGATTATTTGCCTTGCCCTGCTTAGTTCACGGTTCAGATTTTGTATTTCAGACATGTCATGGATAACCCCAACACTGCCCTTCAAAATACCATCTACAATAATTGGCGCTACGTTAACAACGACTTCTTTTTTATTCGGTCCTACTCGCATTGCTGTTCCTCTAACCGGCCTTCTTGTCTTGAGAACCTGCATATGCATACTTTCGCCTTCGGATATGTCCGCCGTTGCAGGCTGCCCGATTACTTGTTCTTCCTTTAAACCGGTAATTCGGGTATAAGCAGGGTTTATGAGGATTCCCCGGCCATCTTCATCAACCACTGATATGGCTTCATCACTGGAGTTAATGATTGCCTGAAGCATGGTCTGGATTTCTTTCAGGTTTGTTATTTCCTCTGCAAGGTTCACAACCTCAGTAATATCCTTAAATACTGAAAAAGCACCGATCAACTGATCATTTTCATCTAAAATAGGAATTCTGGTCGTAATGATTTTCGATCCATTCGCAAGGACTAATTCCTGATTCGTTTCAACCTTCCTTGTGTTCAGGACCCTAGGCAGCTTACTTGAAGGAATGACCGCCAAAATTTGCTTCCCTTCTGCATCTTCCCTTAATGTCCCAATGATTTTTTCAGCACTGCGGTTAAATAAAGTAATAATGCCCTCTGTATTGATGACAACCATGCCATCCCCGGTAGAGTTAAAAATCAGGTCATGTTCGTATGTAACTTTTCTAAGGGCTTTAATCAACCCTTCCTTTTCCTCGAGAAGTGAAGCAATGAGGAAAGCAACACTGCCCGGGATCAACACTGTGCTTTTCTCCCTAGCATCCCTCAAATCTCGGAATACCTTCTCATCTCCTGTTACCTCGATAATGATGTCAAGGTCTTCAGATATATATTCCCGCCAATCTGTACCCGTTTGAATTCCAGCTTTTTTGGCAGCGACGATTCCGGGTGCTCCAGAATTGATATCTATGACAGCGGCAACTTCCGCTGTTTGTTTAAAGATATCAAGTATTGCAGTTCCACCCTTTCCCGCTCCAACAATCATTATTTTTTGCATAATATCCCCCATGAATCCGGAAAAATATTTCATAGTTTACAAACACAGTCTGCAAATTTCTTCATGATTATTGTAAATCTTTTTTATTGGATTGACAAATTTCTTAATTATTCAGTCATGAAAAGATAAAGTTTATTGAGGTTGTTTGAAAGTCTTGTCAGCTAAGTACCTTACTTTCATCCCATCATTCCCTAAAATGCAATCATTGCGGAAATTGATGCGGTTTATTATACTCAAAAAGAGATTACTTTTTATACGAAGGGATACCACCTATGACCAGGATCATTGCACTAATCATCATGTTGATACCGGGATTCATTGCAGCATTAGGAATAAAATTAATGCGTGATATGGTGTTTGGAATTTTACAGCCGCCCATTCCAAACTTATTTATCCAATTCATTCTAGGGCTGCTTTTCTTTGCTGCGGGCATAGGATTTATCGCCGGGTTTATCTTGCACCGTGACCGTAAAAAGAATAAAGTGCAGGCAATTTTCCGCATTCCCGATAGCAGCAAAAAACAAAACAGGCCTTAATCAGGCCTGTTTTATTTTAGTTTTTATTGTCTTTGCTTTAGCCGGATCATCAGTAATAACGGCACTGCAATTTATTTTAAACAACCTTTCTAGCTCTGAATCTTTGTTAACGGTATAGGGCCTAACCTCAATACCATTATCTAAGGCAGCTTTAACAATCTCATCTGGGGCAGCCCTCCAATGAGGATGGAAACCCTTGGCGCGGATTGATTGGGCGTAAATCCATGGCATATAGAGGCCTTCTGAAAGCAGTGGAGCAATTTCAATTTCCGGGGCAAGTCTGTAGCTATATACAATGCTATAATGATTAAAGGATGAAATGATGATTTTTTCCGATAAGTTAAAATCCCTGACCATGGAAATAACTTTTTCTTCCATGCCTTCGTATGGGATGATGCTGTTTTTCAATTCGATATTACAAACCAAGTCGGTTTCCGACAGCCATGCAAGCACTTCTTCAAGCAAAGGAATGGGTTCTTTCTTGACCCTTGTCTTATGATGGAAGCCAGCATCGAATTTCCGTAAATCCTTGAGATTGTAATCCTTTACGAATCCAGTTCCGTCAGTAGTCCTATCAATCTTTTCATCATGTATGACAACAAGTTCCCCATCCTTTGTCATTTGAACATCCAGTTCCAATCCATCGGCCCCAGCTTTCGCAGCTTCCATAAATGATTTCATCGTATTTTCTGGATAAGCAGCGGCAAAGCCGCGATGTGCTAAAATAAGAGTCATAAGCAATCCACCTTATTAAAAATTGGGAGGTAAACATGAAACCATTAAATATTTCTGCGGAAACAGCCATCAAGCTTTCAGAAAAGCTTGGAATGCCCATAGAGCGCATTATGCATATGCCCCAGCATATCCTGCTGCAAAAGTTGGCAAAACTTGATCAGGATAAACAAAAAGAAGAGGAATGATTAGAAACGCCACCTGGCGTTTTTTCTTTACATATCATTCTTCCATGATAATACGCCGATCCGTAAAACAGCAACTTTTCCGAAATAAAAAACATCCTGCTTCATACCAAGAATCTGTACAAAAAAGGATGTTTTATATGGAATAAGTGCTAATTATGGCCTAACTCTTTCAAGAAGCTTTATGCTCCAGTCGCAGCTTGTCAGCTACCATTGCGATGAACTCGGAATTGGTTGGTTTTGCTTTTGACATAGAAACAGTGTAACCAAACAATGAAGAAATGGAATCGATGTTCCCCCTGCTCCATGCCACCTCAATTGCATGACGGATGGCACGCTCAACACGGCTAGCTGTCGTATTGAATTTCTTCGCGATATCAGGATAGAGGACTTTAGTGATCGAGCCAAGAAGTTCAATATCGTTATAAACCATTGATATAGCTTCACGCAAGTACATATAGCCTTTAATATGGGCAGGTACGCCAATTTCGTGAATGATGCTTGTAATGCTTGCATCAAGATTCTTCGGCTTCTGTTCAGAAGTTGATCTGCCATAATTAATGGATGAAGGCTTTCTAGTCATCGTTTTTGCTTTGCCACTTACTTGACGGATATGCCCAGCGAGATGGTCCATATCAAATGGCTTCAAAATAAAATAGGAGGCACCAAGTTCAACAGCCTTTTTCGTTACATCTTCCTGGCCAAATGCTGTCAGCATAATGACATTCGGGATGATGCCTTTCTTCATTTCACGCAGCTTTTCGAGGACTGCAAGTCCATCAAGGTGCGGCATAATGATATCCAATAACATAACATCTGGATCTGTATCTTCAAGCATTTCCAAACATTCCTGACCATTATGTGCAACACCGATAATCTCCATATCATCTTGCGAAGAAATGTATTCTTCCAGAAGCCCCACTAATTCTCTGTTGTCGTCAACGACGCATACTTTAATTTTGTTCACTGCTTGGTTCCTCCTCAAATCCAATTATGATCACAAATTTCATATTCTCTAAATTCTATTCTAAATGACTAATTCGACAATGCAACAGAAATTCCTCTTATTTTTAATTTTTTCTTAAAAAAGTAATATTTTCTAATAAATGCTCCTTTTTCCTTTGTTTTTCGACTTATTTCGATAGTTGACAAAAAAACTCCCATTATTTTGTCGAATAATCGTGAAAAATACGCCCTTTCCATGAAAAAAGGCGGCAATCGCCGCCAAGTTTCATTTCGTTAACTAGCCTGTTCTCTCGGTTTTTCATAAATGTCAATTCCAGCTTCATTCAACATCCATTCGATATGGACCCCATAACCACTGGTTGGATCATTTACAAAAACATGAGTGACAGCGCCTACCAGCTTATTATCCTGGATGATCGGACTTCCGCTCATTCCCTGTACAATTCCGCCGGTTTTTTCAAGTAACTCAGGATCCGTCACTTTAATGACCATTCCTTTAGTTGCCGGGAATTTTTGAGGGATAGTGCTGACGATTTCTATATCAAAAAGATTAACTTCATCGTTATTTACGACCGTCAAAATTTTAGCGGGCCCTTCCTTTACCTGATGGGAGAGAGCAATTGGAAGTGGCTTATCAAAAATACCATTTTTAATATCCCTATTCAATTCGCCAAAAATACCGAAAGGACTGTTTCTCTGTATGTTTCCAATAATTTCATGATCTGATGAAAAGCGGGCTAATTTTTCACCTGGATTTCCTTTTCCACCTTTTTCAATTGAGGTGACTGTGGATCGGACAATTTGTCCATCTTCAACAACGATCGGCTTTTTTGTATCCATATCGGAGATAACATGGCCTAGCGCACCATATTTTTTGGACTGAGGATGATAAAATGTCATCGTGCCAATTCCTGCTGCCGAATCGCGAATGTACAAACCGAGCTTATAAGTGTTTTCGTTTATATCTTTTTTCGGTTGCAGATGAGTAGTAATTTTTTCATTTTCTCTTTTAAGCACTAAATCCAATGGTTTTCCATCTTCTCCTGCCTGCTTTACGAACGGACCAACATCCGCCATCTTTTCAATTTGCTTGCCATTGATTTCTGTAATGATATCACCTTTTTTAATCCCTGCCGTTTCACCTGGTGATACCCTGCCCTCTTCCGCCTGTACCTGATGATGTCCGACCACAAGGACACCAACGGTATTCAGCTTGACTCCAATGGATTGGCCTCCAGGTATCACTTTGAAATCTTTCAATACATTTACATCTACTTTTTTTACTGGGAAACCAGCCAGCTCAAGGACCATTTCATCTTTGCCGTGTGCCTTCGCTTCTAATGATACGGTGTCACCTACCTGGTTCACATTGATGCTCGAATTTTCTATCGGAGCTGAAACTTGAACAGCATTTGCCGCAAAATCAAGTTTTTGCCCCTCAAACAAAGTTATATCTCCTGGAATAGATAAATATTCATGTACTGGTTTTGCAAAACCTAAAGCAATTAATGAAACAAGGAGAATTCCACCAATAAATTTTCTGAGAAAATCTTTTTTCAATCCATTCACTCTCCTCGCTTCTAGTCCACACACACATATTGAAAATGGCTACATCTTTAATTTTGCCTTGAGTTGGCGCATTTATAACCAGTATAAAAATAAAAAAGCTACCCTTTATGGATAGCTTTTCAAGTAGCAGTCTTCATATTTTGGGCAAGCTTCAATAATTCTTCCGCATGCTGTTTTGTTAAGTCTGTGATTTCCACGCCCGAAATCATCCTGCCAATTTCCTTGACCTTTTCTGAGACAGTAAGTGGTGTTACAGAGGTTTTTGTCCGGCCATTTTTAATAATCTTTGCAATGTAAAGATGTGTATCTGCCATCGCAGCCACTTGAGGCAAATGGGAAATACAAAGTACCTGAGAGCCTGTTGAAACGTTATAGATCTTTTCAGCAATGGATTGGGCAACGCGACCGCTTACACCAGTATCAACTTCATCAAAAATAATTGAAGTAACTCCCTGATGCCTCGAGAAGATACTCTTAAGCGCGAGCATAATACGCGACAGCTCTCCTCCTGAGGCAACTTTTGATAAAGCTTTTAATGGTTCACCAGGGTTTGTAGATATATAAAATTCAACCTTATCTGCACCATTCTTATGGAAAACCTCACCATTTGACTCAATTCTGAGTTCGAAAACAGCTTTTTCCATATAAAGCTCCTTAAGTTCCTTATGGATCAATTTTGTTAGTTTTTTGGCCCACCTTCTGCGGGTATCCGTTAAATTGACAGCTTCAATCCGCAGGTCTTTTTTCAGGGATGCCAGTTCTCTTTCCATCTGGACAATGTGCACTTCTTTATTTTGCAAGGTCTCGATTTCCTCTTCGATTTTGGAAGCATACTCGAGAATTTCCTCAATCGATTTTCCATATTTGCGTTTTAACTGGTTAATTTCATTTAACCTGTCTTCAATTTCATTCAAACGCTGCGGGTCGTATTCTAGTGAATCCAGGTCATTTCTGATTGTTCTGGCAGCGTCTTCTAACAGGTAAAAACTATTTGCAACAGATTCTGCGACAGACTTATAAGCCGGATCCAAATCAGCAGCTGTTTGCAGGTTGTCCATTACGAGCGCGATCCAGTCCAATCCTTTTTGTTCACCCTGAAGTGCAGAATAACTTGTTTGGATACTATCGAAAATCCTCTCGAAATTGCCAAGCTTCTGCTTTTCCTCTAACAGCTCTTCGTCTTCATTCATCCTCAAGTTTGCAGAGAGGATTTCATCATGCTGAAATTGAATCAAATCCAGCCTATGAGCCATTTGCTGTTCATTTTCACTAAGGCTTTTCAATTTTTTCTGCATTTGTTCAAACGAACGAAAAACATGCTGATATTCATTTAAAGCGGGGAGAATTTCTTCAGCGCCAAATTGGTCAAGAAGATTTATGTGTCTTGTTTCGTCCATCAATTCCTGGTGCTCATGCTGGCCGTGGATATCAATCAGTGAAGAGCCCACTTCTCTCAAAACAGCTATTGTTACAAGCTTTCCATTAATACGACAGACACTTTTTCCGCTTGCTGAAATATCCCTTCTTAATACGATCATGCCATCTTCAATCTCAATGCCAAATTCAGCAGCCTTTGAGTAGCATGGATGATGTTCCCCATCGATAAAGAACAAGCCTTCTATTTCTGCCTTATCTTCACCATGGCGAACGAACTCAGCAGAACCTCTGCCACCAACCAACAGATGAATCGCATCAATAATGATCGATTTCCCTGCACCTGTTTCCCCAGTCAGTACAGTCAGGCCTTTATTAAAAGAAATTGATAAAGATTCTATAATTGCGAAGTTTCTGATCGATAATTCATTTAACAAGCAACCGTCACCTCATTTATAGCATATCAAGAAACCGATTTGTGACAAGCTCCGTATCTTCAGGAGTACGGCAAATAATCAGGATTGTGTCATCTCCACAAATCGTGCCAAGGATATCTTCCCAATCGAGATTATCGATCAATGCTCCGATAGCATTAGCGTTGCCTGGCAGTGTCTTCATGACTAGTAAATGCCCCGCCTGATCGATCCGTACAAAAGCATCCATCAGTGATCTTTTTAGCTTTTGCAAAGGATTGAAGCGTTGGTCAGCTGGCAGGCTGTATTTGTATCTACCGTCGATTAAAGGCACTTTCACGAGATGAAGTTCCTTAATATCACGGGATACCGTGGCTTGTGTTACATTGTAGCCGGCAGCTTTCAGCCGATCAACAAGCTCATCCTGAGTTTCAATATCTTTACTTGCGATTAACTCACGTATTTTTATATGGCGCTGACCTTTATTCATTCTTATCACCTCTGGATACATCCGAAACATTCTTTTATTATTTATACTCATATGTTAGCCGATTTCAGCAGATTGTACAATCATTCGTGGTTTTTCAGCAAAACCTTCTGCGGAAAATTGACAAAGAAATGAACTTTAAAGCTCATCTGCAGGATCCTTCACAAATAAAAAGCAAAAGAAGAACAGGCTATTTGCCTATTCTTCTTCCTTAGTTTGTTTTGACTTCAATTCATTATGTGCCTCTGCTACAACTTCATCCGATGTTGATTTTAACCTCAGCTCACCCTTCTCTTCAAGCTTTCCGTTCCACTGAAGATGAAGGAGAAATTCAATGTTCCCATCTCCACCAGTGATTGGTGAAAATGAAAGATCGAAGACGTCATACCCTTCACTTAATGCAAAGTCAATGATCCTCTCGATTACTTCTATATGGACTTTCCTGTCGCGGACAATCCCCTTCTTGCCGACTTGTTCTCGACCTGCTTCAAACTGTGGTTTGACTAGAGCGACGATATCGCTCCCTGGCACCAATAGGGTCTTCAAAACAGGCAGAATCAGCCGCAATGAGATAAAGGATACGTCAATGCTCGCAAAGTTCGGGAGACCCTTTAAGAGGTCTTCAGGTTTCACGTAGCGGAAATTGGTACGCTCCATCACTTCTACACGGTCGTCCTGGCGCAGCTTCCAGGCAAGCTGGTTATAGCCAACATCCAGGGCATAGGACATTTCTGCTCCATTCTGGAGGGCGCAATCCGTAAATCCGCCAGTAGAAGCTCCGATATCAATCAGAGTCTTGCCTTTAACCTCCAGGTCAAAAACCTTCAATGCTTTCTCAAGTTTCAAGCCGCCTCTGCTTACATACGGAAGAACATTCCCCTTTACTGTTAGTGGAATATCACTATTTACCTTTTCTCCTGGCTTGTCCAGCCGGCTTTCATTGGAGTAGACAAGCCCTGCCATGATTGTCCGTTTCGCCTTTTCTCTTGTTTCGGCAAGACCACGCTCCACGAGCAGCACATCTAATCGTTCTTTTTTGATTTTCATTTGTTACGCCCTTTTTTGTTTTTGTCTTGCAAGCTTTTGAATCCGCAAGACAACATCATCTGTTGTCATACCAATTTCCTTTAAAAGTTTATCAACATTGCCGTGTTCAATGAATTGATCTGGTATTCCCATTCGGTCAATTTCTGCTTTATGGTAGCCAAGTTCCTGGGCTGTTTCAAGAATGAAGCTTCCAAATCCGCCCTGAAGGACTGCCTCTTCAATTGTTAAAATCGGTAAATCTTCATTTAGGATGCCAGTAAGCATTTTTTCATCCAGTGGTTTGATGAACCTTGAATTGATGACCCTGACTGAAATCCCCTGCTTAGCTAGAATCTCTGCTGCTGCAAGTGCCATTGGAATCGTTGTTCCGAATGTCAGGATTGCTGCATCCTCACCCTCACGGATAACTTCCCAAGTTCCGATTGGAATCTCCTTTAATTCATCGTCCATAGGAACTCCCAGTCCATTGCCGCGAGGATATCTCATTGCAATTGGACCATCATCATAATTCATAGCTGTATATACCAAATGTTGTCCTTCATTTTCATCCTTAGGCATCATCAATACCATATTAGGCAGATGTCTTAAGAACGCAATATCAAACACTCCTTGATGTGTCTCTCCATCAGCTCCCACAAGGCCTGCGCGGTCAATCCCAATAAAGACATTCAGGTTCTGTCGGCAAATATCGTGGACGACCTGGTCATAGGCACGCTGCAGGAAAGTCGAATAAATGGCAAGGAAAGGTTTCATATTTTGCGTCGCAAGCCCGGCAGCAAATGTTGTGGCATGCTGTTCTGCGATTCCTACATCAATCATCCTATCAGGAAATTCGCTTGCGAAGCCCTCTAGTTTTGAACCCACCGGCATGGCAGGAGTGACAGCTACAACCCGGTCATCACTTCTTGCAATCTTCCTCACAGTCTCACTGACAAGCTTGCTCCATGCAGGCGGAGCATAATCCGGCTTCACAAAGTCACCAGTTTCCATTTTGTAAGGTCCCGTTCCGTGCCACGTGCCGATTTTATCGTTTTCAGCAGGGTTATAACCCTTCCCTTTTTTTGTGATCACGTGAAGCAATACCGGTCCATCCTGTTTTTTTGCATAAGCCAGGTTTTCAAATAAATCATCATAATTATGGCCGTCTACCGGACCAAGGTAGGTAAATCCTAATTCTTCAAAAAAGATTCCTGATACAAATAAATACTTTAGGCTGTCCTTGATTCTCTCTGCAGTTGCCGCAAGCTGTCCGCCAATAGCCGGCACTTTTTTCAGAAGCAATTCAAGCTCATCTTTAACCCAATGATATTTCCCAGCAGTCCTCAAACGGCCAAGAACACTGTGCAATGCGCCTACATTGGGTGCAATCGACATTTCGTTATCATTCAAGATGACAATCAGTTTCTTTTTTTCATGGCCGATATGGTTTAGGGCTTCTAGAGCCATGCCTCCTGTTAGGGCACCATCTCCAATAATCGGTACGATGTGGGAATTCTCGCCTTTTAAATCTCTGGCGATCGCCATTCCCATTGCTGCAGAAAGGGATGTAGAACTATGGCCAGTTTCCCAAACATCATGCTCACTTTCAATCATCTTCGGGAAACCGCACAAGCCCTTATATTGTCTTAGCGTATCGAATTGGCATGCCCTTCCTGTCAAAATCTTATGGACATATGACTGATGTCCGACATCCCAAAGAAATTTATCCTTAGGACTGTCAAAACACTTGTGGAGGGCAATTGTCAATTCAACTACACCAAGGTTTGGGCCAATGTGTCCGCCAGTAACCGAAAGCTTTTCGATCAAAAACTGCCGAATCTCCCCGCTTAATTCTTCCAGTTCCTTATTAGATAGATTTTTTAAGAAGGAAGGGTCTTTTATTGATAAAAGATCCATTTCGGACCACTCTCTTTCATTTCTGACTTAATAATCCGGATATATGATTATCTGTTTTTCCAAAAAAGTTGTTAGTAATAACATATATTAAGTAAAGAACGGTTTTCAAGCTAAACCATTAAATATGTATAAAAAAGCTGTTAACACTATCGTGCTAACAGCCAATTATAGCACATGTTTCCAGCTTCCTCAACGGCAACGGCAGTCTATGCTTAATAGTTGCGTAAGCCTATTAAATCAGCAATTTCTGCCAGTACAGCAACATTAAGTTTGGTCGCAGCCAATGCTTCTTTTGCGCTTTGTAAATGGGTTTCGAGTGCATCTTTTGCACCAGCAAGGCCAAGAAGCGCAGGATAAGTGCTCTTATGGTTTTCCGTATCGCTTCCAACTGGTTTACCAATCAATTCCTCACTGCCTTCCAGATCGAGTATGTCATCCCTGATTTGGAATGCCAGGCCAATGTGATAGGCAAACTTGGACAAGACAGCCTTTTGTTCAGCAGCAGCTCCTGCAATGTCCGCACCAGCAATGATGCTATATTCCAAAAGTCTGCCTGTCTTGTTGATATGGATATACTCTAATTGTTCAAGAGACAGTTCTTTGTCTTCCCCTTCCATATCGGCAACTTGCCCGCCTACCATTCCGATTGCACCTGCTGCCTTAGACAACCCTTTAATCAATGACAATTTCACTTTATCAGAAACGTATTCATCAGGGATATCAGCGAGCATATTGAAGCTTAATGTCAATAACGCATCACCCGCAAGAATGGCTGTTGCCTCACCAAAAACTTTATGGTTAGTAAGCTTTCCTCTTCTTAAATCATCATCGTCCATGCTTGGAAGATCATCATGGATAAGGGAATATGTATGGACCATCTCTATCGCTGCAGCTGCATCCACCCCTATTTCAGGGTTTTTGCCAAAAGCGTCAATCGCTGCGAAAAGCAAAAGGGGGCGAATTCTTTTACCTCCAGCTTCAAGGGAATAAAGCATGGATTTCTTAAGGTTTTCTGGTGCTTCAAGAGTCCCTACAGCGTCCCTTAGGTGAGCTTCAACTAAAACCTTATATTTATTTGTGAATGATTCCAGTGAAACAGGATGCAATGCTATTCCTCCTCATTTATGGAGAAACCTTCAGTCCGTCCATCTTCTGTAATGATCTCGGCAAGCTGTGTTTCTACATTCTTCAGCTTATCATGGCAAAGCTTCGAAAGCTCCATTCCTTCTTTATAAAAAGAAATCGCTTCTTCGAGAGGAACATCTCCTTCTTCCAGCTTATCCACGATGCTTTCCAATTGTTCCATAGCCTGTTCAAAGGTTAATTTTTTATCTTCTGCCATCATTAGCACTCTCCTCAATATCAGTTACGACACATTTAAAGCTGCCATCCGAAAGCTTTACATATATTTTTCGCTCCGGTTTAACCTGGGCGACTTTCTTAATTAGTTTTCCATCCTCAGTATAAGCAAGACTGTAGCCTCTATCCATGATTTTTAGCGGACTTAAAGCTTCAAGGGTTGAAATCACTCCATTGAATTCTTTTCTCTTTTCAGATACGACTGCAGCCATCGCTCTGTTTAATGCCCTTGTTACCCGCTGATGTTTATCTGCCGAGATTTTCTTCAATTCCTCAGGGTGGCTGCGAGCCAGTCTTTTCCTAAATCCAATATGTGCTTCAAGTTTAAGTGAGTAGAGTTTTTTTGCTCCACGGGTTAGGGATTCAGTCAGTTTGTCCACTTGCTCAAGCTTTTGCTCATATAACTTCCTCGGATAGCGGAACGCATAAGAACGAATCAGTCTCTGATAGCGCTCCTGCTGAAAGAAAACCTTTTCCCTCATTGCCCTGAGAAGCCTCGTTTCCCGGTTCATTACTCGTTCAAGCAGCTCCTGGATATGGGGTACTGCCAGTTCTGCAGCCCCTGTAGGCGTTGGCGCTCTCATATCGGCGACGAAGTCTGCTATTGTAAAATCTGTTTCATGCCCTACTGCTGAGATAATCGGTATTCTTGAAGCAAAAATTGCACGGGCAACAATCTCTTCATTAAAAGCCCATAATTCCTCAATTGATCCACCGCCACGGCCAATGATCAGGACATCGACATCATTTCTTTCATTAGCTTTTTGAATAGCATTTACGATTGATGGCGCCCCCTGCTCTCCTTGAACCAAGGCCGGATAAATCAGAACCTTTGTGATAGGGTATCTCCTTTTTATCGTGGTTAAAATATCTCTTATGGCAGCACCAGTTGGCGAAGTAACGATACCTACTGCTTTAGGATATTTTGGAATTGGCATCTTATATTGCGGAGAAAAAAGCCCCTCTTGCTCAAGCCTCTTCTTTAACTGTTCATAGGCAACAAATAAATCGCCTACGCCATCGGTTTTCATTTCTTTTATGTATACCTGATATTGTCCGCTTCCTTCATAGACAGAGATTTCTCCGCGAACCAATACCTTCATCCCATTTTCAGGCTTGAACTTCATGTTACGATTTGCACTGGAAAACATCACTGCAAGGATTCGTGCTTTTTCATCCTTGAGCGTGAAATACATATGCCCGCTCGAATGACGCTTAAAATTTGAAATTTCTCCTTTTATGAAAACATCCTGGAGATGCGGATCTGCATCAAATTTTCGTTTTATGTATTTGGTTAAAGCGTTGACGGTAAGATAACGCTGATTATCCATAGAAAACTCCTTTAGCTAAACATATAATACAACATGTTATATAACTGTTCAGGCCTAAATGCGACAGAATGTCTATTACTGAAAAAACTAATAAAAACTGCCCATACCTATTATAGATTTAGAATCTCGATTCGTCACTTAACAATAGCGAACTTTGAGCTCCCAACTATAACAGATATAGACAGTATCACACCTTAGATATTTGAATTTTGAAGGTTATGCAAGTGATTTTTTGCAGATTTTAATGTATTGTACATAAGCATTGTGATTGTCATTGGTCCTACGCCACCCGGTACAGGTGTGATATATCCGGCTTTCTCCTGGACCTCTGCGTAGGCCACATCACCGCAAAGCTTTCCTTGCTCATCCCGGTTCATGCCAACGTCAATTACTACTGCTCCAGGCTTTATATGATCTGCTGTGATCAAACCTGCTTTTCCAACAGCTGAAACAACTATATCAGCTTTTTTGGTATGCTCCGCAAGATCCTTCGTCTTCGAATGGCAGTATGTAACTGTCGCATTTTCCTTTAAGAACAACTGACCTGCCGGCTTACCTACAATATTGCTTCTGCCGACAATAACTACATGTTTCCCTGCAAGGTCAAGTCCTATTTCCTCCAGCATGACCATGACTCCGTATGGAGTACATGGCAAAAATGCATCCTGCCCCGTCATCATCCTGCCAATGTTAAGGGGATGGAAGCCATCTACATCTTTTTCTGGAGAAATTGCTTCAATTAGATTTGTTTCATTGATATGGGCTGGAAGCGGCAGCTGGACTAGGATACCATGAATCGCCTCATCATTGTTCAATTCATCGATTTTAGCCAATAATTCGTGCTCTGTTATCGAGGAAGGATACTCAATCAAAACATTGTGCATCCCTAATTCTTTAGCCGTTTTTTGCTTGCTGTTAACATATGTTCTTGAAGCCTGGTTATCACCAACCAGAATAACAGCCAGCCCAGGAGTGAAATCCTGTTTTTTCATTTCTGTTACCTGGTCAACGATTTCCATTTTTTTCTTTTTAGCGATTTCTTTTCCATCAATAATAATAGCAGCCATACTTTTTCTCCCCCTAATTGATCAGGAAGGGTCCAACCTGCCTTTTTAATGGTATTAGGAAATGCTCTGTTTCACCTTAGACAGAACTCCATTTACAAATCGGCTTGATTGGTCATCCCCATATAATTTAGCAATTTCGATTGCTTCATCAAGAACGACATTTACTGGCACTTCATCATTGCAGAACTTCAATTCGTATACGGAAAGGCGCAGCAGGTTGCGATCAACAGCAGCAAGTCTGTCAATCGACCATTTTTCCAAATAAACTTTGATTTCCTCATCAATTTCCTCTTGGTGCTGAAGAGTTCCGTATACAAGTTTGTCGAGGTAATCATCTCCCGCTTCTTCTTCCAATACATGCTCGATTGCGTCCGATGCTTCTACCTTGCTTATATCAATCTGGAATAAGGCCTGTAGCGCCTTTTCTCTTGCTGTTCTTCTTTTCATTCTATTCTTAGCTCCTTTATGGCTTGTCTGATTCTAACAAAATAATAGCATAACATAACTCATTGCGCATGGTTTCCTATTATTTTTCACTTTTTAGAAAAAGTTAATCAAAACAATGGAAAAATCACCATAGCGAAGCTAAGAAATCCTTACTGGTTATACCTATACTCCTGATATTTTCTCAAGTCATTTTAGTAATAACAACAATTTTTCAGGAAATAGCCTTAAATATCACTTGCCTATTTCATTATAAAAACAAAAAAACCAAAGGCACAGAAAATATGCCTTTGGTTCCGCTATTAAACTTCCTGTTCTACTTCTGGTTCTACTTTTTGGTTTTCGAATTGAATACCAACGACATGGATATTGACTTCAGTTGCGTCAAGCGCTGTCATGTTCAATAACGCCTGGCGGATGTTATCCTGGATTTTCTGAGCAACCACAGGAATGGACACACCAAATTTCATCACGCAATATACGTCGACCTTGATTCCTTCTTCAGCAAGTTCAACTTTTACGCCTTTGCCGTGATTTTTCTTTCCAAGTCTTTCAACGACGCCCGCAGCAAAACTGCCACGCATTTGCATTACGCCTTCTACTTCAGATGCAGCAATGCTTGCAATGACTTCAATGACTTCAGGTGCAATTTCTACTTTTCCTAAGCCGTTTTCATCATAACTCATCTCAAGTAAATGTTGCTGTTCACTCATGGCTAGACCTCCTATTATTCTTCTCTCATTAAATCGTGTGTTTCTAAGAATTTCGTATTGAATTGCCCTTCCACGAATTCCTCATGGTTCAGCAGCTTAAGATGGAATGGAATCGTCGTATGGATCCCTTCTACCACAAATTCGCTGAGGGCTCTCTTCATGCGGTCAATCGCTTCTTCACGGCTGCTTCCGTAAGTAATGACCTTCGCGATCATTGAATCATAGTAAGGCGGAATCGTATAGCCGGGATATGCCGCTGAATCTATTCTAACACCAAATCCGCCTGGAGGCAGGTACATTTTAATTTTGCCGGCAGAAGGCATGAAGTTTTTCGCAGGATTTTCTGCATTAATTCGGCACTCAATTGCCCAGCCGTTAAATTGCACATCTTCCTGATTGAGGTTCAGCCTTTCTCCTGATGCAATTTTAATTTGTTCCTTGATTAAATCAACACCAGTAACCATTTCTGTTACAGGGTGTTCAACCTGGATGCGGGTATTCATTTCCATGAAATAAAATTTGCGATTGCGATAATCATAAATAAATTCTACCGTGCCAGCACCAGTATAATCAACAGCTTTAGCTGCTTTTACAGCTGCTTCACCCATTTCAGCCCTGATTTCACCATCCAGAGCAGGAGAAGGTGTTTCTTCAAGCAATTTTTGCAGGCGTCTTTGGATTGAACAATCGCGTTCACCAAGATGGATGGTATTCCCGTAGTTATCTGCCAGTACCTGGATTTCTACATGTCGGAAGTCTTCGATATACTTTTCGATATAGACTCCTGGATTTCCAAACGCAGTCATTGCTTCCTGCTGGGTAATATTGATTCCCTTTATCATTTCCTGTTCCGTTCTTGCCACACGGATGCCTTTTCCGCCTCCACCGGCAGTCGCTTTGATGATAACTGGATAACCAATATCATTAGCAAGGCTGACGGCATCGTCTGTACTTTCAATGATTCCCTGTGAACCTGGTACAATCGGTACATTCGCTTCCTTCATCGTTTCCCTTGCAACATCTTTCGTCCCCATTTTCTGTATTGCTTCTGGAGTTGGACCGACGAAAATGATATTGCATTCTCTGCAAAGTTCAGCAAAATCGGCGTTTTCAGCGAGGAAACCATATCCTGGATGGATGGCATCGCAACCTGTCAATTTTGCTACGCTAATAATATTCGTGAAATTTAAATAGCTGTCCTTTGAAGCTTTAGGACCAATGCAATATGCTTCATCAGCAAGCTGCACATGAAGTGATTCTCTGTCTGCTTCCGAAAAAACTGCAACTGATTCAACCCCAAGCTCCCGGCAGGCACGGATAACGCGCACTGCAATTTCTCCTCTGTTGGCTATCAATAATTTTTTTATCATTCTTATCGCTCCTTATTCGGGCTTGACCAAGAATAAAGGCTGGCCGTATTCAACAAGCTGCCCGTCTTTTGCAAGAACTTCAACAATTTCTCCGTTTACTTCGGCTTCAATTTCATTAAACAGCTTCATAGCCTCTACGATGCACACAATGGAATCCTTGCTGACCTTTGAACCTTCTTTAACATAAGCCTCTGCATCAGGAGAGGAAGATTGATAGAAAGTCCCAACCATCGGAGAAACAATTTTATGTAAGTTTGAAGTATCCTTTGCTTCTTCCTGCTTCACTTCCTGAACAGCTGCCGGTTCAACCTTAGGCTCTTGCTTAACTAGTTCTTGTACAGCTGCAACAGGCGGGGGTGCAGGGGTTGCAACAGTCTGCATAACCTGCTCAACCATATTTTTCTCTGCTCCACGCTTCTTCATTTTTATTTTTGACCCTTCATACTCGTATGAAAACTCGTCTATGCTCGATTGATCTACCAATTTAATTAACTCTCTGATTTCTTGAACTTTTAACATTTTGGGCACCCCTTGTCCATTTCATATTTAAGACTAGATACTAATACTATACGATAATACCATGTGCAAATTCAATATGTTACGATAATCTTCTCTCTTACTTGCCTTTCTCATTCATTTTAATATTTTCTGAAAAAAAAGTGAATTCATTCGACAGGAATCGCAATATTTTTAGCGAATATTACATTTAGCTTGATTTAAAGAGGAGAAGACACTTAATGAAAAATATTGAAGAAATTAAGATAGAGGATCTGGCAAGAAAGAATTCATTGATTGTTAAAGCCACTCTGGTTTCTGTCATACTGGCAGCTGCAGTTGATACTGCAATGAAGAAAGACCTTGCTGTGATTCTTTCTATCATAGCAGGCGGGGGTGCTGGAGTAGGGATAGTGGCAACCCTTCATTCTCTCAAGAAGCTGACCACCTTCATCCCATATCTATCTATTGTTATCGTCTCTGGAGTATTATTCTTGATCATGGAGACGAGTGTTTCCCCTACTGCTTATATATTGCTGTATTTCATTCTTGCTACAGCAGCCATCTACATGGACCGGAAAATTCTTTTGCTGGGTTCAGGACTAGGATTTGCGATTATTACAATTTTCACCTATCTACACCAACATGAATTGCCGCTTGAAACTAAAAATTATGTGACGATTTACCTGTTGTATATGTTGATTACCGTCATGCTGAGCTTCCAATTTTCCATTTCCAATAAGCTTGCTGAGACAATCGTTTCTGCTCAACAAGAGTCTGAAAGCTTATTATTGAAAGATTTAGAAACAAGAAAAATCATTGAGAATAATACAAAAAGCATATCAAAACTGATTGATGATGTAAAATTAATGAGCCGTGAAAACTACGAATCTTCGATTGAGATGACACATTCAGTTACGGAAATTTCAGCGGGAATCCATATTCAATCTGATTCAATCGTCGACATAACCCAGACTCTAGAAAGTACCAACCATGACATATCTAAGACATCTACACTTGTGGAAAAGCTCCATCAGGATGCAATGTCTGCTGAGAGGGTATCTGATAAGGGCGATGAATTAATGAGGAGGCTGATTAAAGAATTGACCTCTTCATACGAAAACATGAAATCCGTGAACCAACATATCATGTCGCTTTCTTCCCTGGTGAAAGAAACATCCAGTTTTGCATCCGATATACAAGGGATTGCAGCCCAGACAAATCTACTGGCTTTAAATGCTTCCATTGAGGCAGCCCGCGCAGGAGAAAGCGGCAAAGGATTTGCAGTAGTAGCGGATGAAGTAAGAAAGCTCGCAGACATCACAAGCAGCACTGCAACCCAGATAACGGACAATTTAAAGAGCGTCATGATTGATACATCAAGGACGAAGGAAGGTGTAAACTTCACTGCTGAAAAGCTCACTCAAAACCTTGAGCTCGCAGCAGAAACAATGGAAGCCTTCGATACGATTCATCTCGTATTTAAAAATTTGAAAAGCGACATTTCGGAGCAGGATACATTCACGAGAAACATCCTTGAATCGTCCATTGCAATTGAAGGCACAATCGCGGGGTTCAGCTCAGTCATTCAGCAGGCCAGTGCCGCACTGGAGGAAATTTCATCAGCAGCACTTGTGCAAAGCAAGCATCATGAACAGCTATTTAAATCAGTAGAAGTCGCGCATGAATCATTAGATAATTTATTGAAATTGCATCAAAATTAAAGGGAAAGCAGCCGCTTTCCCTTTTTTGTGTGTATCTTATTTAGATGGTTCAAATGAAACGGCTACAGGCTGTAGAGATCCAAGTTCTGTCCTTACCATCTGGATGATTTCATTTGCTGCAGAGGCAGAGTGATCTTTTGCTTTTACTGTAATCCTGACGTTTTCGCCATCTGCACGAACCAATGCATCTTCATATCCCATAGATTTAATTAATGTTTCAAGTACTCCTTCTTTTTGTGCAATTTCATCCAGCTGGTTCATCTTTTCAACCGCATTGCTGCGCTCTTCGGCAGGAAGGTCAGTTGAAGCGACGATTGTCTGAAGGTCTTCCTTCATTTTTGTACGCTTTTCTTCAAGGTTTATACGCAAAGCTTCAAACTTTTCATCGCTGGCAATTCCTGAAATCACTGTTGATCCATCCTTCGATTCAGTTGCTGCAGTTTCTTTATTGTCTGCCTGTTTCTGTTCTACCCCAGCAAGGTCAGCACTCTTTTGCTGCTCAGGTGAAGTGATATAGTACACAGAAAGAACGACCACTAGGCTTAGCATTGTCAATAACCATACAGTTTGCTTTTTTAATAACATCTATTAATCCCCCTTAGATTTTTTTGGCATTACTGCCACGCGGTGATTTGGAACATCCAGTGCCCTTGTGACAGCCTCGATGATCCATTTTTTGATTTGTATATTTTCAGCTCCCTTTGCCACAACTAGGACACCTCTAATCTCTGGTTTCTTGGTCTCTAGGACAAGTGGAACCTCTTTTTCACCATTCCGTACCAATACAAGCTGCTCATCCTTTGAAGCTTCCTCGACTTTCCGCTTACCGCCTTCACGGTCGGTTTCGTCCGTAGTCTGAGATTGGATGGTTGTATTTTTTTCAAGAACTTTTTTATCTGTTGCATCCACGTTGACAAACACCGTTACATCTCCTACGCCATTTATTCCCTCCAGCATTTCTGTAAGCTGGGCTTCATAGGCTTCTTCATAATCGGAAATGACGTCATTTCCAGCACTTTTTTTCTGGCCGAATACTGCAGTATCTTCCTCAGGTCCAGCTTCCTTCGCTGCTGGGACAACTGCATCAGCAGGATTTTTATCTCCGAGTATATTTCCCATTAGCATGATGGCGGTACCGAAGAGGGCTACTATCATTAAGTACTGATATCTGCCTGTTTTCTTACCAGGCGGCCCATCTTTGCTCCCCAATTGCTTTTTAAGCCAAGTCAAAGGACCTTTTTCATTGTCCATGTTCGTCACTCCCCCCTTCTATCATTATTTGAATAGAGCCCTCAGGAACGTTCCATTTTTCTGACAGAAGAGAAGATATTTGATCTGTATTCTTAGAGGTTTGTTTTGATGGAAGGGGTGCGTCTGTATCAATTTCTACTTCTCTTACTACTGCCACAGTCTCTCCCTCATTTTCTGCTTTCTTCACATGTACGATGACATATTGCAGGTTTTCTGGGAAAGGCCGCTGATCCTGATCATTTACTTCAAGCTCGATATTAGCAATCTCCATTCCTTGCTGCTCCATCAACTCCTCCTCTGCGGCTGTTTTCAATTGGACAGCCATTGTTTCTAAAATATATGCATGCTGGGATGCTTGTATTTCTTTTTTCTGAAATTCTATCGAATTTTTTATATTTTCTTCTTCACCCTGACTATTTAATTGGCTAATCGAAGCGATTGCTGTTTCAAAATCAGTTGTGAAGATCTTCATAATAGGTGAAAGAATAATCGCAATCAAAATCAGGCCAGTTACGATCTTCGTGTATTTCTGGAAGCTTGAATTCGGCAGCAGCATATCCAGGACAGTTGCTAGGAGGATAAAAATGATGATATTTGTAACCCACTCTTTTAAAAAGTCCATCCTTCTCCCCCTATCTCACCATCATCGTTAAATTTCCAGCGGCGATAATGACTGTAATCGTCAGGAAAAACATCAATGAGACAATTCCCAAGGCAGCAAATACGTATATGATGCTTTTGCTGATGATATCCAGGCATGTAATGACAGGACCCCCGCCTAATGGCTGCAGAATTGCGGCTGCGAATTTATAGATGAAGGCAACCATCAAAATTTTGACTGCCGGAAACGCAGCAATTATCAATAAAATTGCCACTCCTGCCAGGCCGACTGTATTCTTCAGCAACATTGATGCACTGATGACAGTATCGGTTGCATCGGTGAAAACCCGACCGATCACAGGCACAAAATTCCCTGTAATAAATTTTGCCGTCTTTACGGTTACGCCGTCTGTCACAGCCGCAGATGCCCCTTGTACTGAAATGACCCCAAGAAACACAGTCAACAATATTCCGAGCAGACCGACACTCCAATTCCTCAGCATACTGGCAAGCTGTGTTACCTTGTAGTGCTCAGACAATATGCTGACAATGCTAAGAAGAGTCGACAGAAATAATAACGGGAGAACAACATACTGGATAAACATACCGCTCGTATTCATCATGAAAATGATAACCGGGTGGAAGAACGCAGCCGATATCAACCCTCCAGAAGTCGCCATTAATGCGAGCAAGAGGGGTATTAACGCAAGTATGAATTGAATCATCGTCCCAATTGCATCATTTGTGTAATCGACAACCACATGGAAGCTATTGAGGGCAATAATGATTAAGACCATGAACACGATTGAATAGGCGACCTTACTGATTGCGCTTTTTTCAAAGGAATTCTGCAAAGCCTGGAGAAACATACTGAAGACAGTAAGCAAAATCAGTGATCCTAAGAGTTTTCCATTCACAATGAATTCATGAAAGGCAAAATTCAGGATGCCTTTAAACCAGGCCTTCATCGAAAACTCTTTTTCTCCGCTTATGAAATCATATAAGCTGCCTTTCTGGCTTTCTGGCAAATAACCATCATATTTATCGATGATATCCTCCCAAAATCCCTTAAGCTCATCGATATTAAGATTCTCAAGCTGGGACTTTGCAATTTGATCAGGATTTATCAATAGATTCGAGTCATTTTCTTCTCCGGCAGCTTGTACAATCGGACTAAAAAAAAACAATTGAATAAGAATGATGCCTAGAATGAACTGCAGCCGATGCTTCATATTTACACCTCTTCATACAAGACTCTAAGATTAGCCCGGGATTAAGCGAATGATTGTTTCGATCATTACTGTGAGAATTGGGATTGCCATAGCAAGAATCAGGATTTTTCCTCCTAGTTCAATCTTAGAAGCGATTGCCCCCTGGCCTGCGTCTTTCGTAATTTGGGCTGCAAATTCTGCAATATATGCTATCCCAATGATTTTCAGGATGGTTTCTACGTAGACAAGATTCACACGAGCATTTGCTGCCAGCTTTTGGATCATAAATATGATTTGGTAGATTTGATCAACAAGGAAAAGAAAGATTGCAGAGCCTGTAAAAACGATCAATAAAAATGCAAAGTTAGGCTTTTGCTCTTTCACAATCAGCGCAAGAAAGGTTGCAATCAGCGCTACACCAACTATTTGAAGGATTTCAATGGCAAAGCCCTCCCTTACCCTTGAAATAGGAAAACAGATTTAATTTTTTGGAAGAGATCATCAACAATTGAAGCGACCATGAAAAGTATATAGATGAATCCGAACAATGTTACCCATTGTGCATATTCCTTTTTTCCTACCTGGTCGAGGATTGTGTGCAAAAATGCAACGACGATACCAACACCTGCGATTTTAAAGATAATATCCACTTCTAGACCCATCTTGTCCTCCTCCTAAAAGCTACATCAATAAAATGATTAGTAATAAGCCAGATAGAAACCCGATGCTTTTCACCATTTTTTCGTATTTCATCTGTCTTTCGCAGGCATCTGTTTCTTCTCTTTCCAGATGTGAAATCGTAAGCAAAATTTGTTTTTGCTGAGAATGCCTGTCATGTCTTCCAAGTGTCTCGCCGAATTGTTTCATGATCTCAAATTCGCCCTGTTTAAAGGCGGTTAATTTCCAGACCTCGGATAAACTTTCTTCCCATGCAGACTTTACAGTCGTTTCGGATTCAGTCAATTTTTTTGAAAAGGCTTCAAAAAACCAGGACAAAGGCTTTGAAAGCTGTGCTGCAAGTTTCCTTGATGCTTCGTGCAGAGGAGTGTGCCCATACATGATTTCTGCTTCCAGCGACTGCAGCGCCGACTTCAATAGCCTTAGCTGCCTCGGTCGTTCACTTAAATGTCTGGATGCCTCAAAACCTGTCCAAGTCGTGGCTAGGATAATCATCACAGCACCAATTATTTTCACCATTTATGTCACTCTCACTTTTTGCAGGATTTCTTTGCCATTAGCGTCTTTTATCGAAGTAATGGTACCTGGCCCGGAAACCCTATTTAGCTCAACAAATCGATCAAAAATGCCCATCTCCAGAATTGGTTTCAATGTGGGACGCTTTTGAATATCCTGAAGGGAATCGCCGTGGGTTGTCATGATCAGCTTGATCCCTGCATTCACCGCCTCGAGAATCGCATCTCCATCTTCCCTTCGGCCTATCTCATCCACAACCAGGACGTCTGGGCTCATTGATCGGATCATCATCATCATTCCTTCGGCTTTAGGGCAAGAATCGAGAATATCTACCCTGGGCCCAAAGGTGAGCTGTGGGACTCCTTTTACACAACCGGCTATTTCCGACCTTTCATCGACAATGCCTGCTTTAAGCGGAGGCAGCTTCTTTTGCTGCACCCCACTGGAAATCAGCCTTGCGATATCCCTCAGCAATGTTGTCTTCCCAGTCTGAGGCGGGCCGATAATCATCGTATGCTTCCAGCCATTTTGATATAAAAAGGGCAAGAGCGGTTCAGCTATCCCGATTTTTTCCCTGGCGATCCTAAAATTAAATGAAGAAATATCCCTGATGGCTTTTACAGAGCCATTTTCAAGGATCACTTTGCCGGCCAGCCCCACTCTATGGCCGCCTGCGATCGTGATATACCCCCGTTTCAGTTCTTCTTCCAACGTATACATAGAAAAATGTCCAAGCTTGTTCAAGAGCTGGACAGCATCCTCGGGGGGAATGATATAAGGCAAGAATTGCGGTTTGCCTCTTACCGTTATTTCCAGCGGACGGTTGATCCTGATCCGCACTTCTTCCATCCCGTCTTTGTCATTAGGAGGCACTGTATCCAGCAATTCAGCAATCCGTTTCGGCAAAAAAGAGAAGATATCGTCCATAATTGATCCTCCTGACATACACTTAATTAATATGTATGCCTGCTTGGCCACTTTATGACCGCTAGATTATTGATTATTGCAGGAGTAATCAGAAAGCGATTAGTAAAAAATAACCTTCATGAAAGGAGTTGAAAACCATGAATGAAGATCATCAAAAATTCCAGAAGGTTCAAAGGGATGATCGTGCAACATACCTTGGAGGTACAAGAAGCCTGAAGGAATCTCCTATGACTGACCCGAAGTACAACAACAAAAACGATACGGATAACGCACCTGGAGCCGGCGAGTAACAGAAATGCATTGTTAATCTTCGAGCATTCCTATTGTCCTCTTGTGATGGAAGTTAAGAAGCAATCATAAGAATAGGAGAAGAGGAAAAAGCTTGGAGGGATAAAAATGGCTCAAGGAATATATTCTGGGTTAAGGGGAGCAGAGAATGGCAGAAGGATCACAGTAAACGGTGAAGGCTCAGTCATGGCAAGCCCAAATAAGGCAACTGCAACACTTGGAGTTCGGACAGAAAATCCAAATCTCCAAAAGGCACAGGCGGACAATGCTAAAATTGCTCAAGATATTGTTACTGCCCTTGTTAGTCTAGAAATTCCAAAAGACGATATTAAAACCGCAGATTATAGAATTGATCCTATTTATACGTATGAAGACGGCAAACAGCTATTCCAGGGATACCGGGTTACACATCTATACACAATAACAATACGCAACGCTGAGCAAGTCGGTGTGGTAATCGACACGGCTGTTAAAAATGGTGCAAATGAGGTAATGAATATCCAATTTACTGTTGCTGACCCACAGGCATATTATAATCATGCTCTTTCCCTTGCCGTTATTGATTCTTATAAAAAGGCTCAAACCATTGCGAGAACGTTTGGCATCACCAACCAGCCGCAATTTTTATCCATTACAGAAGAATCCCAAAAAGCAGTACCTGGTCCTTACCTCGTTGCATCATTCGAAAAGAGCTCAGGCAGCGGAACACCAATTGAACCAGGAAAACTGGAGATTAAAGCAACCCTAAAAGCCACTTATTCTATTGTTTAGCATTAAATAAAGCCGGGCGCAGCCTGGCTTTTTCTATTTTGCTTTGCTTAATCCAACTGGTAATTTGCGTTCATGGCACTCCGCTTTCAATCATCTGCCCGGACAGACTAAAAAAAATCGCAATTAACACAATTTGTTTGTACACTTCTAACTGACTATGAGGTAAAATACCCTTATGTGTATTACAAGGAGCGATATTAATGAAAATGATCTTAGCAGCAATAACTTTTCTATTGTTAATTACAGGCTGTTCCTCTGGTTCTTATAAAGATGTTACAGTGGATGAAGCGAAGGAAATGATCGACTCGGGCAAAGTGAAAGTCCTCGATGTCCGAACTCCAGAAGAGTTTGCCGCAGGCCATATTCCTGGGGCGAAACTAGTGCCTTTGCAGGTGCTTGAAGGAATGCTTTCCGAGCTTGATAAAGAACAAAAATATGTTGTTGCATGCCAGAGCGGAAACCGTTCGACAAAAGCAAGCGGAGTACTGACTGAGAATGGATTCAAGAATATATACAACATGAGCGGCGGAATGAATGAGTGGAAATATGATATTGAGCAATAACCTGGCAAGCATCTCAAATTATGAGATGCTTTTTCTTATACCAAGACTTCCTCGAAAAGTACCCCCAATACCTTTAACATAGGCAAATACTCGTCTTGTCTGAAAGCAGCAATCAACCCTAAAACAGCTTATACCAAACAAAAAAACCTGCCAAAAGGCAGGTTTTAATATTAAGCACGTGATACATAAGATGCATCAGTTGTGTTGATGATCAGTCTGTCACCTTGGTTGATGAAGAAAGGAACTTGAACAGAAAGACCAGTTTCCATTATGGCAGGCTTTGTTCCGCCAGAAGCAGTATCACCTTTAATTCCCGGTTCTGTTTCAGTTACTTCTAGCTCAACAGTGTTTGGAAGTTCTACCCCAAGAGTTTCGTGGCCGAATGTCATAATGTGTACTTCCATGTTTTCCTTAAGGAATTTCAATTCATATTCGATAGAATTCCCTGGTAATTCAATCTGCTCATAAGACTCATTATCCATGAATACATGCTGGTCTCCGCTAGCATATAAATATTGCATTTTACGGTTTTCAATCTGCGCTTTTGCTACTTTTTCACCAGCGCGGAAAGTTTTTTCCTGGATTGCTCCAGTACGAAGGTTACGAAGCTTTGAGCGTACAAATGCTGCACCTTTTCCTGGCTTTACGTGTTGGAAATCAAGTACACGCCAAATACCATTATCCACTTCGATTGTTAAACCAGTACGAAAATCGTTAACTGAAATCATTGTTTGTCCTCCTAATGTCCTCTTAAAGTATGATGAGTTCTTTTGTAGAATGTGTCAGGGACTCATTATGGTCTAATGTAATCACGGTATCGTCTTCAATTCTTACTCCGCCAAGGCCAGCGATATAGATTCCCGGCTCAACTGTCACAACCATGCCTGGTTCAAGTATTGTTTCAGATCTGTACGAAAGTCCAGGACCTTCATGTACTTCAAGACCGATGCCATGTCCAGTTGAATGTCCGAAGTATTCTCCATATCCTTTTTCTGTGATGAAATTCCTAGTCAGCGCGTCAGCTTCTTTGCCTATCATTCCAGGCTTGATCCCTGCCATTCCTCGAAGCTGTGCTTCAAGAACGATGTCATAGATTTCCTTCAGTTTGTCTGCTGGCTTGCCCACTGAAACTGTACGCGTAATATCAGAAACATAACCTTTATAATAAGCACCATAATCAAGGGTAACAAAGTCGCCCGCTTCAATCACCTTTTCACTTGCCACACCGTGTGGCAGGGCAGAACGGTAGCCTGATGCAACGATAATATCAAACGAAGAAGAAGTAGCTCCCTGCTTTCTCATGAAGAATTCTAGTTCATTCGATACCTCCAGCTCTGTTCTCCCTGGACGGATAAACTCAAGTATATGTGTAAATGCAGCATCTGCAATGGCTGCTGCTTCCTTTAATATCTTAATCTCTGAATCGGTCTTAATCAAGCGTAACTTTTCAATTTCTCCCGATACAGGGACAAGCTCAGCTTCAATTGCCTTTTCGTAGGTTTTGAACGCTGAATATGTAACATGATCTTCTTCAAATCCCAGTTTCTTAATACCAAGGTTTTTCGCCTGGGCCGCAACTTCATCCTGGATGAGTCCTTTATGAAGGACAACATCGTAGCCTTCGCATTGCTTGGCTGCTTGCTCTGTATAACGGAAATCAGTAATGAATAATGCTTTTTCATTAGTGATTAACACCATTCCAGCTGAACCAGTGAATCCAGTCATGTAACGGCGATTAAATTCGCTTGTTACCAGCATTCCATCTATACCGAGTGTTTCAAAGGTTGCGCGCAATTGTTGTATTTTTTCCATAATCTTATTCCTCCCCTTATTCTTCCCTTTTAAATGCTTCTAGCGCCAATTCGTAGCCAATCAGGCCAAGACCGGCAATTTGTCCTTTTGAAACAGGAGCTATGACAGATTTATGCCTGAACGCTTCTCTTTCATAAACATTTGAAATATGTACTTCGATAACGGGACAATTTATTCCTGCTATCGCATCCCTAATGGCATAACTATAATGCGTAAATGCCCCAGGATTGAAAATGATGCCATCAAAACCCGTGTCTTCGGCTTCATGAAGTTTGTCGATCAATTCTCCTTCATGATTGGATTGATAACAAATAACTTCCAGCTGTGATTCTGCACCCAGCTCAATAATTCTGTTCTCCAAATCCTTCAGCGTCTTGCTGCCGTATATTGCCGGTTCCCTTTTTCCCAGACGGTTTAAATTGGGACCATTAAGCAAAAGTATTTTTCTCATACACAGCTCCCGTAAAAAAAGAATGTTCATTAAGAACATTCTAACATAACTAAATTCGTGAAAACTACTTAGACATGCTTAAGAAGTAACCTCTTTATGTTTTTTCTCTCGGCTGCGGACTTCCTGTTCCTCATAGGAAATCGAATAGCCAACAAAGACACCAAAGAGGATATAAAAACATGCTGAGGTAATTAAGGTGTTCTTTGAGAGGTCCCAGAACGGCTTAATCCCTGGGAAAATAGGATTCAAAACATAAAATACAAGCAAAAATAACACTAGTCCATAAGCGGCACCTGCCCATATAGATTTAATTTTTCTCATTGCTGCATAATAAACAAGTGCGGCACCGATTGAAAAAAGACCGATTGCAATGATTGAAATCACTGTACCTAGCCACTGCTCTTTCCATTTCCCTAATGCCCATGGCTCGAGAATGACATTTGGACGTATATCCGTAAAATTGAAAATATAGGCTAAGTATGCCAGGGCACTCCAGAATATACCGCCACATAATCCAGTGATAATCGTCATCGTGAGGAAAGACATAGGTTTTTCCCGCTGATTTTGTTCAAGGTTTTCATGATTTTCTGCCATTAGTTGCACCTCCGTTTATAGTATGTCCCGGAGCAGAAAATCAATTGCATGAACTGTATAAAAATGTTGCGATGAGCTCAGAAAGCATATAGTGGTTTAGGGTTTTTTTTAGTAAAATAAAGTTAAGGTATATAAAAACCCTTTGCTGATTTTTTTAAGATATCGTCCTTTACTATAGTGATAAGCTTTTTTAGTCATTTATTTGCTTGAAACAAATTATAACTTTCAATCTCTCGTTTAAAGCGCTTCTAAAAAAGGAAAAAGAAGCAGGAGAATAGTATAAAACCGAAGAAATTGTATAAAGTAAGCGTTAGCTAGTTTAAAAGACTAAAAAAATGCTCATGATGCTTTTAGGGAGGTGGCTTACTTTGAATAATCGAACTTCTAAGTATTTGGTTACAGGACTCATTGTCCTTTCAATTATCGGAATAGTATCGAAATTGATAAGCGATCCTGTTGGTGTTATTAAAACCCTTGCTGTTGTCGCATTAGTCGGTGCAGTGATTTATTATCTAGTAAGACGTTTTTCTGGAACCAGCCCTGGAAAGCAGCAACAGAGAGCATTTTTAAAAGCAGCAAAGCGGTCCAAGAAACGGTTCCAGACAAAAGAAACAAGTTCTTCATCTAAGCGCTCTAAAATTAGGTCCCTGGCATCTGCACGGAACAAGAAAAAGGATGCATCCCATTTAACTGTCATAGACGGTAAAAAAAGCAAGAAAAAAAATCGGGCTTCGTTTTAGCCCGATTTTTTTAATAGCACCAGGATTTAAAAAATTTATCAGCGTTCAATTTACCTAGTTCGATCAGTTCTAATTTTTTTTCATCAGTCAGCTGAAATTCAGTCGTCAATGATCCTTCAGTAGGAATGAAAATAATATTTTTTGCATGCTTTCGCGAAATATATCTGGAATCATGCGCATCCTTCATCGTTTCAAATAAGGCATCGAACATTTGAAGGGCATTTTTGATTTTGTTTGTTGGCTGCTGCGTTATATGAGGGCTGAGCTTAACTCCGAGTACCGGGCGTACTTTTTTTACATTATCCTTATCAAATAGCCACATCGGAAAATTGCTCAATACACCACCATCCACAACGATATTCGTACTGATTCGATCCCTTAGTTTTACAGGTTCAAAAAAGAATGGCAGACTGCAGCTCATTCTTATTGCCCTTGCTACAGGAAAAGTTCTTGGGTCGATACCGTACTTTGGAAGATCATCAGGGAGAATCAATAATCTCCCATTCGTTAAATCTGAAGCGATGATTCTAAGTGCATCCGGAGCCAAATCACCGAATGTCCGCAACCCTCTCGCGGCAAGTGTTTCTGCTATCCAGCATTCCAGTTCATCTCCTTTGTACAATCCCATACGCCAATATACAAACAGCCATTTCGTCAGTGCTGAAGGGATAATCGTTTTTCTTGAGTCAAGAAATTTCCTCAGGTTCAGCTCACCAACCAGGCTTGCCATTTCTGTACTCGTATACCCGGCAGCAAGCAATCCCGCCACCAATGATCCAGCACTTGTTCCAGCTACCCGTTTAAAACTGAACCCTCGCTCCTCAACTGCTGCACAGGCACCGATCAACGCAAATCCTTTGATTCCTCCGCCGGAAAAAACGCCGTCTATATACATATGAGCCACTCCCGTCGATGTAATCCCATTGTTACATCTTTAAGCGCACATTTTGTAAAATAGTACGGCGTACAAGTTAAAAATTTTTATATTACGTGAAGTATTGAATCTCTGCTTCCGGGAAGAACGAATGAATATAACCGCGAATCGTGTTTTCAAGCTCCTGGGCTTCATCTGTCTGATATACATATTTCCCTATTCCGTAGCGTCCCCATTTGTACTTTCGTTTTTCTTCATCCATTTCCAGCTTTGATTTTGGGTAACGTTTTTGTATCACATTTTTAGCTGGTTTTGTGAAACGGTGCTGGATCAGTTCAAAGCTCAAGCCTGAGAGGTCGACACCTTCGAGTGAATGACTAAGTCTTTCAAACAATTCATGGTATCCTTCTCTCCAACCTTCATGGATATAAATCGGCGCAACGATAAAGCCTAGCGGATAGCCGGCTCCGGCTACCTTCCTGGCTGCCTCCAGCCTTTCGTCGAAGGAAGATGTGCCAGGCTCAAAGTTCTTGATGACATAGCGGGCGTTTACACTAAAACGGAATCGCGTTTTACCATTATGCTTGGCATCCAATAAATGATCGACATGATGGTATTTAGTGACGAAGCGCAATTGACCGTATTCTGTTTGACCGATGAATTCAATTGTCTTCTTCAAGGCATGAGTCAAATGGTCAATACCGACAATATCGGATGTACAAGCCGCTTCGAACCGTGTTATTTCAGGCTTTCTTTCATCCATATATTTTTGCGCCTGTTCAAAAATTTCATCGAGATTGACATATGTACGAATGTACGGCTTACTTCCAAGTGTTGTCTGAAGATAACAATAATGGCAATGCCCCATACAGCCGGTGGCAAGCGGTATCGCGTATTCAGCTGATGGTTTTGATGTATCGAATTTCAGCGTCCTGCGCACACCTACTACAAGAGTTGATTTCGCATTACGATACTGCTGTAATTCGTTATCACCTGGTATACCCCGGACCTGATTATGGGATGTAGTTTCCCTGATTTCGAGACCCATTTTCTCAAATTTCTCTTTCAGTTCCCTGCCTAGCGGATGTTCAAGTGCTTGTGGCTCGATATAAACCAATTGAGGTACAAAGGGTTTCATTTAAATTCCTCATTTCATTCCATAATGTTTACAGTTATTATGGGCAGAAATGCAAAAAGAGGATGGGAAAAATTTTTCCATCCTCTTTCATATTCCCCGGCTAAAAAACAAATAGGACAATATAATAAAAAAACATGGTAGCAAGGCCAACCGGAACTCCAAAAGCTGCCCATTCCTTGCTGGTGATATTCAGCTTACCTGCAGAGATGATATTAGGAATATTTCCTGGAATCAGCATTCCTCCGCTTATAATAAGCCCGAGTAAAACAGCTTGGATGGTTTCACTATCCATAGCAGGACTGATTTCTGCAGCAGCAAGTGTAGCATTATCAAGTATCGCTGATATCATATTGATCCAGTACAACAGTGCTGGAGAAAGCCCGATAACATACTCATTAATAAAAGGTTCGAATCCATGCCCAAGAAATGTCAGTCCCATGACGAACAAGTAGATTTTTAATGAACGAATGATAATTTCATTGTATGACTCAGACTTAGTGACAGACTTCAGTCCAGTTTTTGCTTCATGCGGATTTACAAGAATCATCGACATGATGCCGAAAATTATAATGGCAGGCAGCACTTCGGCACCAATTAATTGCAGCAAATAAAAGAAGTCCTCATTCAATTTACTTATAGTGATAGTGGCCAATGGCTCACCAATCGGGGTTAAGGCCGCTCCAAGCCCAATCGAAAAACAAGCCAAGACGGTAAAACGAATTTCCGATTTCCGGTCTAAGGGGAGTACATTGACGATAATTACAAGAACGATCGCCGCAATTATAGCGGTAATGATACTTGACGCCAAACCAAGAATGACCACTGTTAACGCGAAAAAAACTCTTGGAGTCAGCAACCTGCTTCCCCATAAAATCGATTTTTCCATTGGCTTTTGAAACCATTTGGTGAGTAAGCCTGCGACAAATACAGCAATAGTGATGATAATTGGGTCAACAAGTGCTTTTCCAACTAAATGCTGATTCAATTCCCCACTAATGGCTGCAGCAGCAATCCCCATAATAAATAAAAAAATCTCCAAATTATGTTCTACCATTTTCATTGTAAAAGGCAAAAACAATACCATTAGTAAAATTACAGCTAAACCAATCATTTTCCCCAGTCCTTTATCTATATAATCGTTTTTATTATAAAAGTATTCTTAAAATTTTGATAGCATTACGTTTTATGGTACTTGTATATAGGTATTTGGACAGGGGAAATATTTTTCATTCAATGGGATTGAGTTTTCAAAAAAGAGCATAAAAATACCACGGCACTGGGCCGTGGTACCTTCTTGTTTTTTATAATCCGCACTTCAACTGTGCGTTACAATTTGTACAAGTGTTGCAGCCGCCAATTTCTTTTACTTCACCTTTGCGGCAGACCGGGCAAGTATTGCCGACTTCAGAACCGATGGTAACGTTAGTAGAACGCAGTTCATGGATTGTATCGACTAATACAACATGCTGTTTTTGCTTTTCTTTTTTATCAATTTGCTCTTCCATAGTGTTCTCTTCCGCTTTTAACGTGAGTACCTGGGAATCGCGTGAACCATCTACATAAACAGTTCCGCCTTTTGCTCCGCCTTTATACAAGCGTTCGTATACCTTTTCGACCTGCTCAACACTGTAGCCTTTTGGAGCGTTGACCGTTTTACTGATTGAGCTGTCGATCCAGCGCTGGATGACACATTGTACATCAGCGTGTGCCTCAGGAGCCAATTCCATAGCAGACACGAACCAGTTCGGCAGGTTCTCAGGATCAGCATCCGGATTGCGGTCAAGGTATTCCTGTACGATATCCGCCTTCACTTCAATGAACTTGCCAAGACGGCCGCTTCGGAAATACGAGAATGAGAAGTATGGTTCAAGTCCTGTAGATACGCCAACCATTGTTCCAGTTGATCCCGTTGGAGCAACAGTCAGCAAGTGAGAGTTACGAATTCCGTTTTCAAGAATAGAATTGCGAATATCCTCCGGCATCTTTTTCATGAAGCCAGTGTTTGAAAACGCAGTGCGAAGTCTATTTGTTTCTTCTGCAGTTCCGCCCTGCAGGAATGGGAAGCTTCCTTTTTCGTTTGCAAGTTCTACAGACGCACGGTATGCAGATGTAGCAATCGTTTCGAAAACTTCATCAACCAGTTTGTTTCCTTGTTCGGAGCCGTATTCAGTTTCACAGTAGATCAGGAGATCGTGAAGACCCATAACACCTAGTCCTACTCGACGTTCACCTAATGCCTGTCTCTTATTATCCTCAAGGAAGTATGGAGTCGCATCGATAACATTATCCTGCATGCGGACACCTACTTCTACTGTGCGTTTTAATTTTTCGAAGTTAACAGTCTTTGTATCCTTGTCTGCCATTTCTGCTAGGTTTACTGCAGCGAGGTTACAGACGGAATTAGGTGCAAGAGGTTGCTCGCCACATGGATTTGTCGCTACCACCTTCTGCCCATATGCTTGAGCATTTGTCATATCATTGGCATTGTCGATGAAGAAAATGCCTGGTTCTGCTGAGTATGTTGCACAGATATTAATTAAATTCCATAATTCTTTAGCTTTAATTTTTCTGTAGGTGCGTACCTTATAGCCTAGCTTTTCCCATTCGCGTACATCGCCTACTTTATGCCATTCTTCATTATAGATCTTCATTGTCTCAGGATCATAGCTTTCAACATCCGGGAAACGAAGTTCATATTCCTCATCGTTTTCGACTGCATCCATAAAATCTTTAGTCAAAGTTACTGAGATATTCGCACCAGTCAGGAATTCGGAGTTATGAACTGTATAAGTTCCGCCTATTTCAAGTTTTTCTTCAGCAGCTTTGACAATATCAGCGCTGAAGCCGCCATAACCAGGAATATTTTTATAATTTACTATTCCCTGATACATTGCTTCTTCTTGCAATGTAAGTGGAGTAAATTTCAGTTTTTCTTTCGCTTGTTTTTTAATTGTTTCGTCCTGTGTGTTTTCAATCAGGAATCGAAGGATTCTTGGATTTTGCATTTTTGAAATGATGAATTCTACAATGTCAGGATGCCAATCACTAAGCATGATCATTTGTGCCAGTATGTTGCGTTGAATCGTTAATTCAACTCTCCAGGTCGCCCCAGAGTTCAGACCATATCTTACACTCATATTTGAGTGTCCTCGCACTTCGGAATCACTTGATTCCTACTCTACTCACTTCCGCTGACGAGCGTGTTTTCGATGGTCGTTGAACCTTCTCCATTTAAGGAGCTTGGCTGCTGATTGTCTTTATCCACTTGCTGTTTTCGAGCATTCACGCTTACCGTTTCCAGTTACGTTGTAGCCAGCAAGTCAAGTAGATGTTATTCCACATCATTAAAGATTTCCCAGCAATTCACGAGGTTTTTTATAGACGAGGCACGTTATGCTGCTTTACCACGTCTTGACCCACCCTGCTCAACAAGATGTGTCAGCTTCGCAATATCATCCAGCCAGGAAACCGATCCGGATGATTTTCCATTAACACCTTTTGCAAGTGTATTTCTAGGTCTTAGCGTTGATCCGTTCGTTCCAACTCCGCCGCCGCGGCTCATGATTTCCATAACCTGTTTGCGATGTTCTGATATACCTTCGCGTGAATCTTTAACAAAAGGCATTACGTAACAGTTGAAATAAGTAACATCCGTATCTGCGCCTGCTCCGTATAGTACACGGCCTGCTGGGATGAAGTTCATTGATACAAGCTCCTGATAGAACTTTTCGAACCACTCCTGGCGCTTCTCTTCTGTTTTTTCAACTGCTGCAAGACCTGTCGCATTACGCTTTGCGATTTGCTCGTAAAAGACTTCCAGCGGCTTTTCAATGACATCCAATGAACGTTTGATTACCCCTGTAGATATTTCTTCGGGATCATCCAGCACGCCACGGAATTCTTCATCGACCAGTACCTTGGCAGTTTTGCTTTCCCAATCAATATCTAGTATGAATCCAAGTCCTCTTGCGGGGAATTTCGGATCCTCCTTGATGGTGAGGACGACGAAATCTCCGTTTGATAGAGTTATTTTTTCAGTATCTTTAAAAGTATAGCGGTCCAGCATGACAAGTCGGGATACGCCTTTGTGGGTTAATTTCATATCAGGTGTGATGGGATGAACCTGTTGGAATAAACCAATATCCTTGTTCAAACTCTCAACATTCAGGCTCATTTTTTGTCCAATGGTAACAGACATTTCTACAACTCCTTCTAAGGTTTTAAATCATATCTGTATTGTTTTACTAGAAGTATGTAATTCTAGTTGCTTTCTTGAATTACCCTTACGTTATCATATCGAAACATCAAAAATCAATATATAGTGTATTTTAAATTTTCGACAATACTATATATGGTGTTTGGTTCAAAAGAAATTAATTTTGTCAAAAACGAAATCTATCAAGAAAGCGAGAGAAAAAGAGAGAAAGATAGATATCAACCATTAAATGATATAAAACAACAAATTTCGAGGGTTGCACTTTTGGAGCAGAAATCAATCCCTTGAAAATACTGGGTAAAAATAAAAAAAGCGGATTTCCGCTTTTTTTTATCTTTTAAAATTCCACTCATCTGATTCATATTTATCTTTTGCAAGTTTGTTAACGTATTCTAATTCTGATTCACTCAATGTGTAAGGCTCCAAATGAATTCCAAGTCCATCTTCAAATCCTGCCTTGAACGCTTCCTTGGCCTCGTCGATGGTAATTGTCCGGCTGCTGATCTCATTGATTGCCACCGCTTTCGTCTTGAAAGCCTTTTGCATTCTCTCTTTTACCCGTTCATTCGGATATTTAAATAGACTGAATAGCTTATCCTCATCAAGATCAAGCAGAATTGATCCATGCTGGAGGATGACGCCCTTCTGCCTAGTCTGTGCGCTTCCGGCAACCTTACGTCCCTCGACAACAAGCTCATACCAGCTAGGAGCATCAAAGCAAACAGCTGAGCGTGGATTTTTCAAGGCATCCTTCTCAGCAGATGTTTTGGGCACAGCAAAATAAGCCTCCAATCCAAGTTTTTGAAAGCCTTGTAAAATTCCTTCCGAAATAACCCGATAGGCTTCAGTCACTGTCTTAGGCATTTCAGGGTGTTCTTCTGTAACGATTACACTGTATGTAAGTTCATGCTCGTGCAGCACCCCCCTGCCGCCTGTAGGCCTGCGCACGAATCCAAGTCCGTGCTGCTTCACTGCTTCCATATCAATCTCTTTTTCGATGTTCTGAAAATAACCTACAGACAGCGATGCTGGGTTCCAACCGTAAAAACGGATGACAGGAGGAATTTTCCCGGAACCATGCCAGTCGAGTAGTGCCTCATCAAGCGCCATATTAAAAGACGGTGAATTGTCTCCAGAATCAATAAATCTCCATACTTCTTTTTCCATGCCATTACCCCATTTTCATATATTTGCGGTTAAGATTTTTTAAGTCTATCAAATAAATTTTCAAATGCAAAGCAGCTTGTTTTGTAAATCCCTTTAAGAAAATTGCTAATTTCCTTTGCTCTCAGGTCGGATGGCTTATATAATTATAAGTGGCTCAGCTAAGCTTGAAAGGAGAAATATGTTTTGGATACACTTATATTTTTAATCGTCCTCACAGTTGCGGTAGTCCTTTACTCTGTTTTCATGTATTTTTACCAGAAGAAAATCGTGAAGACATTGTCTGAGGAAGAATTTAAAAGCGGTTATCGCAAAGCTCAATTAATCGATGTCCGTGAACCAAATGAATACTCTGCCGGACATATTCTTGGAGCAAGAAATATCCCTCTTACCCAAATGAGGACTCGTTTAAAAGAAATCAGGCAAGACAAGCCCGTATATCTTTATTGCCAGAGCGGATCTCGCAGCGGTCGTGCTGCACAGATGCTTTACAAAAAAGGTTACAAGGATCTGCACCATTTAGAAGGCGGCTTCAAAAAATGGGGCGGCAAAGTCAAAGCGAAATAAGCTATATTCCCATAAAATAACCCCTCTGTTCATTTTGCAGAGGGGTTTAGCTTTTGTTCATGAACATTCACTAATATCCACTTAGGTTAACGAAATCGATCGCTTCGACACCTCTCCTATAACGGCATCCACATAGCACGCAAAAAGGCTGCAGCAGTATATTAAAAGCCCTGCCTTCCTCGGCAGGGCTTCAGCATCTTATGCTTTTTGATAACGTAAAATTGGCTTCCTGGCAGCCGTTGTTTCATCCATTCGGCCAACGACAGTAGAGTGTGGAGCTTCTTGAACGATTTCTGGATTTTCCTCTGCTTCCTTGGCAATCTGGATCATCGCATCAATGAAGGCATCCAGCGTTTCTTTCGATTCTGTTTCTGTTGGCTCGATCATGATCGCCTCTTCCACATTTAATGGGAAGTAAATTGTTGGCGGATGGTAGCCGAAATCCAGCAGGCGTTTTGCGATATCCAGCGTACGGACGCCAAGCTTTTTCTGGCGCTTTCCGCTAAGGACGAATTCATGCTTGCAGTGCCTGTTGAATGGTAGATCATAATACTCAGCAAGTCTTCTCATCATATAGTTTGCATTCAATACTGCATATTCTGTAACAGCCTTCAAGCCATCAGGACCCATTGTACGGATATATGTGTAGGCACGAACATTGATTCCAAAGTTGCCGTAGTATGGCTTGACCCTGCCGATTGACTGTGGACGGTCATAATCAAATTTATATTGTCCATCCTGCTTTGTGATGATTGGCTTTGGCAGGAATGGAATTAAGTCTGCTTTTACGCCGACAGGGCCAGATCCAGGTCCGCCGCCGCCATGAGGGCCAGTGAATGTCTTATGAAGATTCAAGTGAACCACGTCGAAGCCCATGTCGCCAGGACGTGCTTTTGACATTACAGCGTTCAGGTTCGCTCCATCATAATAAAGCTTTCCGCCAGCACCGTGGACAATCTCAGCCATTTCAAGAATGTTCTCTTCAAAAAGTCCAAGCGTGTTTGGGTTAGTGAGCATTAATGCAGCCGTATCCTCACCGACAACCTTTCTTAGGTCCTCTAAATCAACTAAGCCGTTTTCATCAGATTTTACAGTGATTGTCTCAAATCCGGCCACTGTTGCTGAAGCAGGATTCGTTCCGTGAGCAGAGTCAGGAACAATTACCTTAGTACGCTTGTCATCACCATTTGCCTCATGATAAGCACGGATCATCATTAATCCTGTCCATTCGCCATGTGCACCAGCAGCCGGCTGAAGAGTTACCTCGTCCATTCCAGTGATCTCAATCAGATGCTCCTGAAGGTCATACATCAGCTCAAGAGCACCCTGGACTGAACTTTCATCCTGCAGTGGATGCAAGTGTGCAAATCCATTGAAACGAGCAACGTTTTCATTCATTTTAGGATTATATTTCATCGTGCAAGATCCTAATGGATAGAATCCGGAATCGACACCGTGATTACGCTTTGAAAGTGCTGTATAATGGCGCATGATATCAAGCTCTGATGCTTCCGGAAGTTCAGGCTCCTCTTCACGTAGGAATCCTTCAGGCAATAGCTCTGATAAATCTGCTTCCGGGACATCCATTTCTGGCAGGCTGTAGCCGACACGGCCAGGTGTGCTTAATTCAAAAATGAGTGGCTGATCTTCCTTATGCATTGATATCCCCCATTTCTTTTACAAACGCATCTATTTCTTCTTTTGTTCTCAGTTCAGTGACTGCAACAAGCATATGCTGAGCTAATTCCGGATAATCCCGGCCCAGGTCATATCCGCCGATGATTCCCTCAGTCAGAAGCTGCTGGTTGATCTCTTTAACTGGCTTATTCAGCTTAACAACGAATTCATTGAAGGAAGGACCTTCAAATGCGATTTCAAATCCACTTTCTTTAAATGCTGTTTTCGCATAATGTGCCTTTTGAATATTGGATACCGCCATTTCACGAACGCCTTTTTTGCCAAGCGCAGTCATAGCAACTGAGGCAGCAAGGGCATTCAATGCCTGGTTAGAACAAATATTGGAAGTCGCCTTATCACGGCGGATATGCTGTTCCCTCGCCTGGAGAGTCAATACGAATCCGCGGCGTCCCTGGTCATCCTTCGTTTGGCCGACCAGTCTTCCTGGAACCTTTCTTACAAGCTTGCCAGTTACGGCAAAATATCCGCAGTGAGGACCTCCGAATGCTGTTGGAATGCCGAACGGCTGAGCATCTCCCGCAACGATATCAGCACCGAATTTTCCGGGAGGCGTCAATGCACCAAGTGCAAGCGGATTGCTCGATACCACGAATAACGATTTATTATTGTGAGTAATTTCCTCAATATCCTTCATTGGTTCAATGCGTCCAAAGAAGTTCGGATACTGCACAATGACCGCTGCAATATCTTCATTGGCCATATTACCTAAAGCATCAAGATCGGTCACGCCATCCTTGTAAGGAATTTCTTCAACGTCGATGTATTGCCCTTTTGCATAAGCCTTAACAACGTCCTTATATTCCGGATGGACGGCACTAGAAATTAATACTTTCTTACGCTTCGTATGGCCCGCGCTAAGCATAGCCGCTTCTGCTAATGCCGTACCGCCGTCGTACATGGATGAGTTGGCCACTTCCATGCCAGTCAATTCACTGATCATCGTCTGAAATTCAAAGATGGCCTGAAGCTCACCCTGGGAAATTTCTGGCTGATAAGGTGTGTAGGCAGTATAGAATTCCGAACGTGATAGTACATGATCGACGATTACAGGGATGTAATGGTCATATACACCTGCACCGATAAAAGAAGAATTCATTTTCAAATCAGCATTTTTGGCAGCCATTTGCGCCAATTCTTTCATCAAAGCTGTTTCAGGCTTGGCTGGTTTAATATTGTATTCCCCGGCAAAACGGACTTTTTCAGGAATATCGCTGAATAATTCGTCAATTGATGAAATGCCAATGCTTTCTAACATTGCGTTTTTATCACTTTCAGTCAGCGGTAAATAGCGATGCTTCATATTTTCTTTCCCCTCTCCGGCTTTTTACTTTTTATCTCTTTTATAAAAAGGTGTCGCTGAAACAGCAGCTTTTAAACGTTTGCCGCGTATTTCAACTTCCACTTCATTTCCTAACTCTGTTTCTTTGGCATCGATTAATGCAAGACCGATATTTTTCTTGAGGGTAGGAGATTGAGTACCGGTAGTAACCTCACCAATTTGGACATCACCTTTGTATACAGGATATCCGTGGCGAGGAATGCCTCTGTCAATCATTTCAATTCCGACCAGCTTTCGTGGCAGGCCGTTTTCTTTCTGCTGCTTAAGAGCTTCTTTGCCGATGAAATTTTCTTCTTTATTCAATTTAACAGCAAAGCCGATTCCTGCTTCAAGCGGACTGATTTCTTGCGTAAGCTCCTGACCATATAAAGCAAGATTAGCTTCAAAACGAAGTGTATCTCTAGCTCCCAATCCACAAGGGATTACCCCAGCACATTTTCCTGTTTCAAGAATATCCTTCCAGATGCTGATGACATCTTCAGCTTTACAGTAAATTTCGAAACCATCTTCACCTGTATATCCTGTTCTTGAAACAAGTGCTTTCTTGCCATTTAAATCTACTTCCTCGCTGAACTTGAAAAAGCCAATTTGGCTAAGATCATGTTCATTCGCAAGTTTTTGAAGGACATTTTCGGCTGCTGGTCCTTGAAGAGCCAGCTGTGACATTCCTTCTGAAAGGTTATCAATCTCGACGTCAGCATCGAGATGGTCTTTAAGCCATTCGAAATCCTTTTCAATGTTCGATGCATTGACAACTAAAAGGTAATGGTCATCTTCCATCTTATAAACTAGCAAATCGTCGACAGTGCCGCCATTTTCATAGCACATTGCTGTATATTGAGCACCGCCATTTTTAAGTTTTGAAACATCATTTGTCATCATTTTTTGCAAATAGGCAAGGCTTCCGGGGCCTTTAACTTCAATTTCACCCATATGGGAAACATCGAATAAGCCTGCTCTTGTCCTTACAGCTTCATGCTCTTCCTTTATGCTTGAAAACTGGACAGGTAGCTCCCAGCCTCCAAAGTCAATAGTCTTTCCGCCAAATTCCTTGTACACATCAAAAAGCGGTGTTCTTTTTAATTCAGTCATTTATGTATCCCCCTTTGTCCTGTGCCTGACAATTCAGCAAACAGCCATGCAATCCATGCCCCGCTGGAAAATCCAAAGGCAGACCAAAAAAGGACAGAGCACCCCCTCTGAATTCGAGTAGGTCCCTGTCCTTTCACCTGAAAGTTTACCTGTTAAGGCTTTCCCCTTTGGTGGCTTCCACATATAAAAGCGCTCTCCAGAGATGCGTCAAACAAGAGTTCTTTTGCCTGAGAGATTCACAAAGAATTGCTTGCTCCTTCGGCGCTACGGCAGTAGTCTCTCCCCTTGTCATCATCCGCATTTATATAATTTTCCAAATTGGGCATGCTAAACCATATTACACATAGCTGCAAACTGATTTTAAAACTATAAAGTGACAAATTTCAAAACATTCAAAAGCTAACTTCATCCTACCATTAGACAGCCGGGTTCGGCAATACATTTATATTTAAAAAGAGGTGTGAAAATGACCGTTCAAATTAACTTTGATTCCTCCTGGCAGGACGAAATGGTTGATCGAATCGAGAACGATGGTCCATGGGGAAACTGGGAGCTTTTTAAGCTTGCAATAGAAATAGAAAAACATACCATTATTCCAGAATTTGAGGGTTTGCAGGCCCCAGTTCATTTACCTGAATTGACCCCATTGCCTCACCAGCTTGAGGTCGCCAGGCAGGTTGTCGAAAATATGAATGGCAAGGCGATTCTTGCGGATGAAGTAGGCCTGGGCAAAACCATTGAGGCTGGCCTTATTTTGAAAGAATATATGATTCGAGGGCTTGTTAAGAAAGTCTTAATTCTTGTTCCCGCCTCTCTCGTTTCACAATGGGCGATGGAACTGAACACTAAATTCCACATTCCTGCAATTGCTCAGCGAAAAAGTTATGTGTGGGAACAATGTGATGTTGTTGTCTCCTCCATCGATACAGCAAAGCGGGCACCTCACTGCGAAATCATCAATAATTTAAATTATGATCTCATCATCATAGATGAAGCTCATAAGTTAAAAAATAACAAAACAAAAAACTATGAATTTGTTCAAAACCTAAAGAAAAGATTTTGCCTGCTTTTGACAGCCACTCCAATCCAAAACAGGATTGAAGAAATCTTTAATCTCGTATCCTTGCTAAAGCCAGGTCATTTAGGAAGTGAAACTGCCTTTTTTGATAAATACAAGAAAGACTCCAGGTCTGTTAATGATGATGAGCACCTCAGGGAACTAGTAAATAAAGTCATGATTCGCAACCGTCGCGCCGATACAGGAATCGAGTGGACAAAGCGGCATGTAGAAACAATTGCGATTGAGTTTACGAAGGAAGAACGGGATTTGTACGATTCAATTCTAGGTTTGAGAGACTCAGAAGGCGGACTCGCTTCCAGCCAGTTCTCATTAATGACATTGCAGCGGGAAGCGTGCAGCAGCAGGGAAGCTGTTTTTTATACATTGAAAAATATGCTTCAAAGGCAGGAAAACCCTTCAATCGCTTTCCAGGAAATCATTGCGGGACTTATCAAGAAAGTCGAAGCGGTCACGAAGAATTCAAAAGCTGCAAAAGCATTGGAATTGATCCAAAAAATAGATGACAAAGTTATCATATTTACCGAATACAGAGCGACACAGCTCTACCTTCAATGGTATCTTAAGCAAAATGGCATCACTTCAGTCCCATTTCGCGGAGGCTTCAAAAGAGGTAAGAAAGATTGGATGAGAGAGCTATTCCAGAAAAATGTCCAGGTCTTGATAGCCACTGAAGCCGGAGGGGAAGGGATCAACCTGCAATTCTGCAGCCACATCATCAATTTTGACCTACCATGGAACCCGATGAGGCTGGAACAAAGAATAGGCAGGATCCATCGTCTTGGACAAGAGAAAGACGTGAGAATTTATAATTTCGCCACAAAAGATACTGTGGAAGAGCACGTCCTTAAGCTTTTATACGAAAAAATACATCTATTTGAAAAAGTGATCGGTGAGTTAGATGATATCTTGACCAAATTAGAATTTGGCAATATTGAAGATCATTTGGTTGATATTTTTGGCAGATCTTCGTCAGAAGGCGAGATGCGGATTAAGATGGAAAACCTTACGTCCATGATTCAGTTCGCCGAGGAAATGAAGGAGGGTAACCAGCGTGCAGCAACAGGAAATCCATAATTTTCTTGAGAGATACTTTATGGCCAATAATTGCGAAATACACGAAAACAATTCAGGTTATATGACAGTCCAGCTGACAATTGAGCTGGACAAGGAGTTAATGAACCGCCCTTTTTACTGGCATTATCTTGAGAAGACTGGCGGCGTCCCAAACCCAATGAAGCTGACCTTCATTACAAACAGGCAGCAAGCACCGGACAATATAAAAGGCGAGGTGATTCACTTCGGATCTCCACGCTTGCACCAAATTTTCGATTCAACAAAAAATCTCGCAGGATTTATCCGGCTATATGAAAGTAACAGCTTAAATTATGGAGTGCAAACACCGTTAATTCCGTGGATTGGCTTAAATATGAAAATATCCTACCAATGCGACAGAAAGCGGGACCTATTTCAATCAATAGGACTTCAGCTAATCAACGGGAGGATGGTTGAGGATTTTCATGACAAGCTGTTAAGACTGCCGATGAGGTCGAAAATTCCGGATTATGCCTATACTTTGTCTCCGCTGATTAAGCCGAAAAGTGGCTTGAACCGTATCCAAACTTTCTTAAACGGGAGGATTGAGCAAGAAGATCATTCTTGGGCAGAAGAAGCCAGAAAACGATGGAAAAAAGATTTAGATTTATTGCATCACTTCTATGAAGATAGTGAAGAAATATCTGAAAGCTTTGAAACTGAAAAAATTGCGTTACAGGAGCAATATGAACCCAAAATAAATATTTCGATTGTAAATGGCGGCTTGTTTTATTTGACTGAAAAAGCAATTTAACAGAATGCTCTAATTTGCACATTAAAGATAGAAAGAACAAAAAGCGCAAGCGCCTTGGTCAGCCCCGACAAGCGCTGGCCGACTAAAACCGCCACGTCCTGTGGCAACGTCGGCACTAGGACATCGTGTCCGTCGAAGGGCCGACCAGTGAAGTCGTTCTTTGACTTCACCTGAGCGAACCGAAACCGAAATGTGTAGCCGACTGCCCAGAAACGCAGAAACTGGAGGCTCCGACAGAG
>NZ_JBALQL010000007.1:0-27452 GCF_036964885.1 Bacillus sp. JJ1122
TTAGGCACGCCGCCAGCGTTCGTCCTGAGCCAGGATCAAACTCTCCAAAAAAGAGTATGAGTTAAGCTCATAATTTAAAACGTTGGCTAGTGATCATCTATATAATAGAAGTCACTATAATATTGTTTGTTGACGCTTGTTTGTTTAGTTTTCAAAGAGCAATTTGTTACTGCGTCGCCCAGAAGCGACTTTATTAATATAACATTTTCTTGCTGTATAAGTCAATAACTTTTTTAAAAAACCTTTTGAAGAAGTTGTTGTTTTCGTTACTGACTTTGAAGATTATATCAGGCATATTATTATAAAGCAATACTTTTCATGCACTTTCTTAAAGAAATTTCCTATTCACTTGGAGTTAATAAAAAGACTCTATTAAACAAGTCTGTTGATTTTCGTTCCAGGCGCTTCGCTTTCCGTGGGGTTGGCGGTGACCCTCCTCATCGCAAGCTCCTGCGGGGTCTCACCTGGCCAGCTGATCCCACTGGAGTCTACACGCCTTCCACTACTATCAACAGGATATAAAAATCAACATTCAGCTTTAACAGAGTCAATAAAAAAGCCAGCTCAGCGGCCAGCTTTCTAAATGACTTCCTCGATATGCAAGTGCCGGTTTTTCTCTAGCGCAAGAATTTCATTTAATTCTATTAATCTGACTAAAGGCCTGGTTGGATTTTTTTCTTCGACAAAAACAATTTCCGCAGTTTGTCCATCAGACAGGCGAACGATGCTGCCAATCGAAAAATTCATGATGGATGAACTCAATGCCTTTAAAGCGGCAATATCAAATTCTCCGAACAGTTCCTCATTGATTATCTCTAGAACTTTAAAAGGAGAATGCTTTGGTTTATACATCCGTTCAGAAGTCATTGCGTGAAAAGAATCGGCAACCGCAAGAATCTTAGCAAATGGATGGATCCTGCTGGCTTTCTCGCCAAAAGGATACCCACTTCCGTCCAGCCTTTCGTGGTGATGAAGAATGGCAATCTTTGCAGCTTCCTTCAGCAATGGACTATTCTTGACCATCTGGTAGCTATATGTAGGATGCTTCTTGATTTCCTCGAACTCTTCTACAGTCAAGGTTGTATTCTTATTGATTAAATTTGGACTGATTTTTGCCATGCCGCAGTCCGATAGACAGCCTGCAACCGCAATTTGTGTTACATCACCCTTGCTGTAATTTAGCTTTTTGGCAATGAATGCAGAGATAATGCCCACTGCCAGTGGATGATCATAAAGGTACTCAGATTTAGTTGAATAGTGATGCAGGTGGAAAATGTCTGATGAATGGATATCCGCCTGTTCTATTAATGGCACAATAATGCCTCTCACTTTTGATATATCGATTTGCATTCCTGATTGCCAGGAGATAAATTCTTTTTTAAATTCTTGTTTGGCACGTAAAAATAAATCAAAAAAATTGAGATCAGATATATTTTGTGAAGCAGGATTCCATGGTGCTTTTTTGTCAGCAATTTCAGGTGCATTGAAGGGAATACCGGTTACTAGAGTCTTTTCTACTTCTACTTCTTTTATGAGAAAAGCTTTTAGAACCTCTATTAAGTGATTTGACAGTACTGTCTTTTTGCTCATGATTGATCTATTGGTATTAAGGAGAACATCATCAGTAAGGATACAGCCCTCTATAAGGTTGTCTACATATACGCGCAAGGCTTTCCACCCCAAATTTTATTTTCATACTATTAAGTTTACTTTATTTTACCAAAAAAGAGGAACACAATTTTTGTGTTCCTCTCAAAGTTTTATTCATCATCTTCATTGTTTGACTCTGGCGCAACTGCTTCATCGGCCTGTTCACTGATGTTTTCTGCGTCGCCAATTGATTCTGGTTCAATTAGCGCTTCGCCATTTTCATCAAGTTCCAAGTCATCGATTTTTTCTTCTTCCTTGTCAACTTTCGCTACTGTCGCTACATATTCATTCTCTGCCTTGTTCAGGCTGATGAGTTTTACACCTTGCGTATTACGGCCAGTCATCGAAATCGAGCTTACAGGAATACGGATAAGCACTCCGCCTGTTGTGATCAGCATCAGGTCTTCTTCGCCTGTTACAGCCTTCATCGTCACCAGGTCACCGTTTTTATCTGTAATGTTGCATGTCTTGATTCCTTTGCCGCCTCGCCCTTGCCTTCTGTACTCCTCGGAAGGTGTTCTCTTGCCGTATCCATTTTTCGTAACGACGAGGATTTCAGCGCTTTCTTCAAGGACTTCCATTCCTACTACTTCATCGTCATCAGAAAGGGAGATTCCTTTTACACCTGTGGCAGTACGTCCCATTGAACGGACATCTGTTTCAGGGAAACGGATTAATAAGCCATTCTTAGTACCGATGATCATTTCTTTGCTTCCGTCAGTCAAGCGTACGGAAATTAGCTCATCACCTTCACGAAGGTTAAGAGCGATCAAACCATTGTTACGGATGTTTGCAAAGGATGAAAGTGGCGAACGTTTTGAAATCCCTTCTTTAGTCGTGAAGAACAAGAACCAGTCATCCACAAATTCCTCGACCGGAATGATTGCGTTCACCCATTCTCCTTTTTCAATTTCAAGGAGGTTAATGATTGGAATCCCTTTAGCTGTACGGCTGAATTCTGGGATTTCGTAACCCTTCGAACGATATACCTTTCCTTTGTTCGTAAAGAAAAGAATGGTATCATGCGTAGAAGTTGTAATCAGGTGTTCTACGAAATCATCTTCATTTGTTCCCATACCCTGGATCCCGCGGCCGCCACGTCTTTGTTGGCGGTATGTAGATACAGGCAAACGTTTTACATAGCCATTATGGGTTAGGGTAATGACGATATTTTCTCGAGGGATTAGATCTTCATCCTCAATCATTTCTAATCCGCCAGAAACAATTTCAGTCCTGCGAGTATCGTTAAAGCGCTCTTTAATTTCAATAAGCTCTTCACGGATGATTTCAAGCACTTTTTCATTATCTGCAAGGATTGCTTTCAACTCTGCAATCAACTGCATCAGGTTTTGGAATTCTTCTTCAATCTTCTCACGTTCTAAACCTGTAAGCCTTTGAAGACGCATATCCAGGATTGCCTGTGCCTGCTTCTCTGAAAGATTGAACTGGGTCATCAAACCTTCTCTAGCTATATCTGTTGTACGTGAGCTTCTGATCAGGCTGATAACAGCATCAAGGTTGTCAAGAGCGATTCGCAGCCCTTCGAGAATATGGGCACGTGCCTCTGCCTTCTTAAGCTCAAACTCAGTTCTTCGGCGAATGACAACTACCTGATGGTCAAGATAATACTTCAAACATTGCTTCAGGTTCAGAACCTTCGGCTGGCCGTCTACAAGAGCAAGCAAGTTAATTCCAAAGCTTGTCTGCAATGCCGTTTGCTTATAAAGGTTATTTAAAAGTACATTGGCATTGGCATCCTTGCGAACTTCGATGACCATCCTCATTCCTTTACGGTCAGATTCATCTCTTAAGTCCGTAATGCCATCAATTTTCTTATCGCGGACAAGTTCCGCTATTTTTTCTACCAATTTAGCCTTATTAACTTGGTAAGGAAGTTCTCTTACGATGATAACTTCTTTTCCATTTGATTTTTGCTCAATTTCTACTTTTGCCCTAAGCGTGATCGACCCGCGTCCAGTCTCATATGCCTTGCGGATCCCGCTGCGGCCCAGAATCAGTCCTGCCGTTGGGAAATCCGGACCTGTTATGATTTCCATCAACTCTTGAATCGTTAAGTCAGGGTCCTTGCTTATCGCTAATACCCCGTCAATAACCTCACCAAGCTGATGCGGAGGGATATTTGTGGCCATCCCGACGGCAATTCCTGATGTTCCGTTTACAAGAAGGTTAGGGAATCTTGATGGCATGACGATCGGTTCTCTCTCAGAACCATCGTAGTTATCCTGATAATCTATTGTGTCTTTATTGATGTCGCGCAAAAGCTCCATGGAAATTTTGGACATACGTGCTTCTGTATAACGCATCGCAGCCGCTGCGTCACCATCGACAGAACCGAAGTTGCCGTGGCCATCCACAAGCATATAGCGGTAGTTGAAATCCTGTGCCATACGGACCATTGTGTCATAAACAGCAGAGTCACCATGCGGGTGATACTTACCGATTACTTCACCGACGATCCTCGCCGATTTTTTATAGGCCTTGTCAGAATGCATGCCAAGGTCATGCATAGCATAAAGAATCCTTCTGTGCACAGGCTTTAAGCCGTCACGCACGTCAGGGAGCGCACGAGCAACGATAACGCTCATGGCATAATCCAGGAAGGATGAACGCATTTCCTGGCTAATATTTATTTCTTGTACACGAGAATTTGGTATCTCAGCCATTTAAGAGAAACCTCCTTTAGTAAGAAAAGCGCAAGCGACTTGGCAGCCACGAGGGCTGGGCGCTGGAGCTAGACACTAATCTAATTGTTAAAGTCCATAATTCTTATAAATAATATCTGTTCAGCACAAACCATATACAGGCATGCGAATTTGCACGGCCAAGTGGTCATTTCAGAAAAAGCAGGATAGAGGCAGAACCTTCTATCCTGGGCATATATTAAATATCTAGGTTCTTTACATAGATTGCATTTTCTTCGATAAAGTTACGGCGTGGCTCTACTTTGTCGCCCATTAAGATCTCGAAGGTTTCATCTGCTTCAATAGCATCTTCAAGTCGTACTTGAAGCAGTGTCCTGGTTTCCGGATCCATCGTTGTTTCCCACAACTGCTCTGGATTCATCTCACCAAGACCCTTGTAACGCTGTATCCCAGGCTTTGGCTGCTGTGAAAGTCCACTAAGGATTTGTTCAAGCTGCTTGTCATTATAGGCATACTCAATGCGCTTCCCTTGCTGTACTTTGTATAAAGGCGGCTGGGCAATATAAATATAGCCTGCTTCGAGAATCTGTCTCATATATCTGTATAAGAACGTTAATAATAAAGTACGGATATGGGCTCCATCTACATCAGCATCTGTCATGATGACGATTTTATGGTAACGGGCTTTCGAAATGTCGAAATCCTCGCCAATCCCTGTTCCGATTGCTGTAATGATTGCTCTTACCTCGTTATTGGACAAAATCTTATCCAGACGGGACTTTTCAACGTTCAGGATTTTACCTCTTAACGGCAAAATCGCCTGGAAGTGACGGTCACGGCCTTGCTTAGCAGATCCACCCGCAGAGTCACCCTCAACGACATACAGTTCGCTGATGGATGGATCTTTAGATGAGCAGTCAGCCAATTTACCTGGCAAGCTTGAGATCTCCAGGGCGCTTTTACGCCTTGTCAATTCACGAGCCTTCTTCGCAGCGAGTCTTGCCCTTGCTGCCATAAGACCTTTTTCAACAATTTTTCGCGCGACATTAGGATTTTCCAGAAGGAATTTCTCAAAATGCTCGGAAAAAGTTGTATCCGTCACATTACGGACTTCTGAGTTTCCGAGTTTTGTTTTCGTCTGTCCTTCGAATTGTGGATCTGGATGTTTGACGGAAACGATTGCTGTCAATCCTTCACGGACATCTTCACCTGAAAGGTTAGCATCAGCTTCCTTGAAGATGCCATGCTTGCGGGCATAATCGTTAATAACACGTGTTAACGCCGTTTTAAATCCAAATTCATGCGTTCCGCCTTCGTAGGTATGGATATTATTCGCGAAAGAATATATGTTCCCGGTATAGCTATCATTGTACTGAAGCGCTACCTCAATCGTGATGCCATCCTTTTCACCTTCGATGTAGATTGGTTCATCATGAAGGACTTCTCTTGTGCGGTTTAAATGCTCTACATATGATTTAATTCCGCCTTCGTAGTAATACTCATTCTTTTTGTTCTCTACGCGTTTGTCTTCAATCGTGATTTTGATGCCTCTGTTCAAGAAGGCAAGCTCACGCAGACGGTTCGCAAGGGTGTCATAGTCATATTCAAGAGTCTCGGTGAAAATTTCACTGTCCGGCTTGAAATGAACGGTTGTTCCAGTGTGGTCGGTCTCGCCGATTACTTTTAGAGGATCCCCGACAGCGCCTCGTTCGAATTTCTGGTAATGGACTTTCTCATCACGGTGAACAAAGACTTCAAGATACGTAGAAAGGGCGTTTACGACTGAAGCCCCAACACCATGGAGTCCTCCCGAAACCTTATAGCCTCCGCCGCCGAACTTACCGCCGGCATGAAGCACTGTCATGATAACTTCTACAGCTGGCCTTCCCATTTTTTCATGAATCCCAACCGGTATTCCACGGCCATTATCTTTGACAGTAATGCTATTGTCCTCTTCGATAATGACATTAATCTCATCACAAAAGCCGGCTAGGGCTTCGTCTATACTATTATCAACGATTTCCCATACTAGATGGTGCAAGCCTTTGGCACTCGTTGAACCGATATACATTCCCGGACGTTTACGTACAGCTTCCAGGCCTTCGAGCACTTGTATCTGATTTTCATCATACGCTTGTCCCTGCATGGATTGTTGATCCATTGCCATATCGATCACCTACACTTTCATTTTGACTCTTCTTTTTCAAAATTCTTATGTGCTGGCGGGTTTGCACAGATTGCTGTATTACGACAAAATTTGCAGAAACCGCCGATCTATTAAAACTCCTGAACGGATAATTTTTGGGAGCGTCTCTTTAATGTTCCCGATGCGAGAGGGGAAAAATAAATATGATTGCCAGTCACTACGATCGACTTGACCGCCCCTTTTGTCAGATGGACGATCTGCTGATCCTGGTGTGCGATGAATTCCTCCATGAATGGGGATGAATTGGCGCTGTCGATATCTAAAATTGCAATAATATCCTTAGTCCTTACAAGAACTTCTTCACCCACATGCAAATACATTGATTCCACCTCATTGGATTCTCGACATTTCGCCGGACTCCACTTTGTATGCTGCTGCTTCTTTCAGCGTCTGATGGTCAATCCCATCCACACTTGTCGTGGTAACGAATGTTTGAACTTTCCCCTGGATGGTATTCAATAAATGGGATTGGCGATAATCATCTAATTCGGATAAAACATCATCAAGCAATAAAATTGGATATTCGCCAATTTCAGAATGAATTAGCTCGATTTCTGCCAGTTTCACCGAAAGTGCCGTTGTCCTCTGCTGACCTTGTGAGCCAAATGTCTGGACATCCCTTCCATTGACAAAAAACTGCAGGTCATCGCGATGCGGCCCGAACATAGTTGTTCCGCGGTCGATCTCTCTCATCTTTATTTTAGCAAATTTTTCTTCATAGATTGCTATCATTTTCGACAAATCATCATCTTCTGATACATCTGCAGAGGGTTTATAGATGATTTTCAAGCTTTCGAGTCCTCTTGATATCCCCTGATGGATTGGCAATGCCCATTGTTCAAGAAGATTCAGGAATTCAAATCTCTTGACGACAATCCTGGCAGCCATCTGGATAAATTGTTCTGTTAGGATATCAAGCATGGTCAGATCGGTGCTTTTCTTGATTTGCAGCTGTTTCAGATAATGGTTTCTTTGCTGCAGAATTTTGTTGTATTGGCTGATTTCATGCAAATAAATCGCCGATACCTGCCCAATCTCCATATCAATAAAACGACGCCTTACTTGAGGGCTCCCCTTTACAAGGTGGAGATCTTCAGGCGCGAACATGACGACATTCATATTTCCAACATACTGACTTAGCTTGCGCTGTTCAAGATGGTTAACCTTTGCACGCTTGCCCTTTTTCGAAATGACAAGCTGCATTGGCAGTGACCCGTTGCTTTTTTTAATCCGTCCCTCTATTTTAGCATATTCCTCGTCCCAGCGAATTAAATCTTTATCATTGGAGGTCCTATGCGACTTAGCCATCGCAAGCACATAGATGGATTCCATGACATTTGTCTTTCCCTGGGCATTTTCACCAAGGATCACATTGACTTTATTTTCAAATTCCACCTCTAGTCCCTGATAATTGCGATAGTTTCTTAATTGCAAATCCTGTATATACATGAACAGTTCATCCTCTGGATTATTGCGTTATGTTGAACTCGCCAAATCCAGGAATTCTTACCTGGTCTCCGGAACGAAGCTTTCTTCCTCTTCGCTGATCTTGTTCCCCATTGATAAAAACATCATGTTCACTTAAAAACCATTTAGCCATTCCACCGGATTGGATTACATCAGCTAATTTTAAAAACTGGCCAAGTGTAATATATTCAGTATCAATTTTCACATTTTCATTCACGGTCTCACCCTTTTCTTCCAAAAGGACTTAATACTTTATTTTACTAAATTTTTTCCATAGAAACAAATTTTCTTGTTTTTAGGCTGATATTGAAAGATTGCGTTAAAACTCAGTTGTTGATTTCCGCTCCAAACAACAGGTGTGGTAATAAAGTCTTGTAAGAACATATATAAAAAAAGCCACCAGCAAAAAACTGGTGGTCGTATGATTTTAGTAAGTTCTGACTGGCAAGATCAGCTGCAGGATGGAATCATCATGAAGCGGTCTGATCACGAACGGTCTCATTGCGCCAGTAAAGCTAATCTGGATTTCTGCTCCTTCAAGCGCTTTAAGAGCGTCCATCATATATTTTGCACTGAATGAGATCTTCAAATCTTCGCCATCAATGGACTGGCTTTGGATTTCCTCGACGACCGTTCCAATCTCAGGAGTATTGGATGAAACTTCAATCGCTCCGCCATCAATTGTTGAAAACTTGACGACATTGTTTCTGCCTTCTCTTGCAAGAAGCGACGCACGGTCAATCGCATGTAAAAATTCCTTCGTGTTCACGACTACATCCGTTTTGCTCTCATTCGGGATCAATCTTGCAGTATCAGGATAGTTTCCTTCAAGCAGTCTTGAGAAGAATAATAAATGTTTTGCTTTAAATAAAACTTGGTTCTCGGTAATAACGATATCGACAGTGTCTGAGCTGTCATCAAGGATTTTACTTAATTCTGTCAGACTCTTTCCTGGAATGACAACATTATAGTTTCCAGTATTATCAGCTTCCAGTCTCGCTTTTCTCAATGCTAGCCTGTGGCTGTCTGTTGCAATGCAGACTAATTCGTTGTTTTCGACCTTCCAGTTTACACCTGTCAAGATGGGGCGTGTTTCTGAGGTGGACACTGAAAAGACAGTTTGGCGGATTAAGCCTTTTAATAAATCCGTTGGAATCTTGAAAACATGTTCTTCCGAAATTTGCGGAAGGTGTGGATATTCTTCTGCATCCAGTCCATTAAGATTAAATTCAGACTTACCAGAACGGATGACGGTCTGCAAATTATTGTGTACATCGATTTCTACTGTGTCTGTAGGAAGCTTTTTAACGATTTCACTAAAGAAACGCGCCTGCAAAACAATGGATCCCGGCTGTTTGATTTCAACAATTTCATCTCCAGCTTCTTCTTTCGGAATGAAAGATTCGATTGAAATATCGGAATCGCTGCCAGTAAGAGTTACTCCCTCTTCATTAGCAACAATCTTGATTCCCGTCAAAATAGGAATAGTTGTTCTGCTGGTTACTGCTTTCATAACGTCCTGGACGCTCTGGAGCAAGGCATCGCGTTGGATAATAAATCTCATTTTTTAAGCCTCCGTTTAGGAATATTTTTTTCTTAAATGCATATAATTATATGTTTTAAAATATAGTAGAAGTACTAGTAGGGCCTGTGGATTTGTGGATAACCGCTTTTATCAAAGGAAATACAGCCTATCCACATGTGGACAGACTGTGCGCAACTGATGGTGAGTTATTCACACTTTCCCCTAAACCCTCAATTGTTCATTTATGTCTTTAAGCTGCTTTTGCAGATGGGAGTCGACAGCAATCATTTTGGAAATTTTCTCATGTGCATGGATGACCGTTGTATGATCGCGGCCTCCAAATTCCTCCCCTATTTTAGGAAGAGAGAAATCTGTTAGTTCTCTTGATAAATACATAGCGATCTGTCTCGGGAAGGCAACGGATTTCGTTCGCTTCTTCGCTTTAAAATCCTCAAGCTTCACATTGTAATGCTGTCCTACCACTCTTTGGATATCCAGAATTGTAATGACTTTTGGCTTCGAGCTAGGAATAATGTCCTTCAGTGCTTCAGCTGCTAAGTCCGCATTAATGTCTTTATTAATCAATGATGAATAAGCAACGACACGAATCAATGCACCCTCAAGCTCACGGATGTTGGAATCAATTTGGTTTGCGATATAAAGCATGACTTCATTCGGTATATCCAAACCTTCTGCTTTCGCCTTTTTACGAAGGATCGCAATCCTTGTTTCCAGGTCAGGCGGAGTAATATCCGTGATCAATCCCCATTCAAAGCGGGATCTTAACCTGTCTTCTAGAGTCGGTATTTCTTTAGGCGGACGGTCACTTGAGATGACAATCTGCTTACTTTCTTCATGCAGCGTATTGAATGTATGGAAAAACTCTTCCTGAGTTTGTTCTTTTCCTGCCAGGAACTGAATATCATCAATGAGCAAGACATCGACATTCCTGTATTTATTGCGAAAATCTCCTGCTTTATTGTCCCTGATCGAATTGATGAATTCGTTTGTGAACTTTTCAGAGGACAAGTACACCACTTTCGCATTAGGGTTGTGGTCCTGGACATAATGCCCGATCGCATGCATCAAGTGGGTTTTTCCTAGTCCTACTCCTCCATAGATGAATAATGGATTATAGGCCTTGGCCGGTGCTTCTGCTACTGCCAGCGAGGCAGCATGGGCGAAACGGTTGCCTGAACCGATGACGAATGTATCGAAAGTATATTTTGGATTCAGCATGCTTACTGGTAAATCAGGTATATCGTCTTCCCTCTTCACCCTTTTTGGAGGTAACGGAATGTCGAGATCTTCATCATTTTGGTTTTGGGGAATGATGAATTTTACCGCTAGTTCTTCACCAGTAATTTCATACAGGATACCGCTGATTAACTGCGAATAGCGCTCTTCAAGCCAGTCGCGGGCAAATTCGTTAGGAGCCGTAATCGTAAGTACATCACCTTGGAGCGTATGTGCTTTTGTTGATTTCAGCCATGTATCAAAACTTGGCTTGCTGATCTTTTTCTCGATTTTCGCGAGAGCATTATTCCAGAGATCTGCAATGTTCTCCAACAATTATCCCTCCTTTTCCTCTGTTTTAAATACACTTTCCTGTCGTTTTAACTAAAAAATACAGGTTATACACGTTGTACAACCCTTAATTTCATAAATATACGAAACTATTAATGTGGAAAAATATATAATAAGGAAGTAAATAAGCTTTTCGACAATATCCACTATCTGTGGACAAAGTTTTACAACAGGTCTGAATAACCTATCCACAGCTTATCCACATTTTGTGGATAAGTATATTTTCGCTATCGAATTATTAAGAGTGAAAACACAAATATAATATCAGATAATCCAGCATGGCGCAACGCCTTTTAATACATTATCCACAATATGCTATCGCTGTGGAGATAATTTGTCCACAGGCCCTTGACTTGTGTAAAAGGTGTAAAAATGAGCTGTGGATAAAGAAAATGGTGTCGATTTTTGTCCACAGGGACTTGAAAATGGGTTAATTCTTAGAAGCAAAAATTTTGTTTAAGGAAAATATTATTTATTTTATCCAGTGAGGAAAAAATAATTTAAGAAAGATGTGAGCTGAAGATACACTCCTGGTTTTTACTATGGTCTTTCTTATATTTGTGCAAGTCCATCACTTTTTTTGGAGTCGAGGGCCTTCCGCTCTAATCAGCAAGTGTTAAAAATAAAATTGTCTTTTAACGCAGCTTTTTCTTGAAAATTTTTAGATGAGTTAATAAAACAGGATAATGAGACTGATCAGTTGTTGCCCGAGAAAATAAGTTCATTTAAAACCAGGCTAGGAATTAGAAGGAAGAAAGAATCTATCCTTATATAGAAGCTGATGACATTTTTGCAGAAAGAAGAAATTTTTTCTGGCTGTCATTTGGGGAGTTTTCCGAATAGGCACTTGACAATTTCCCCTGCTCATCTTTATAATTACAAAGACTGTCTGTAACAGCTATTCCTCAGGGAGGTGTAACATATATGAAACGTACTTACCAACCAAATAAGCGTAAACACAGTAAAGTTCACGGATTCCGTGCTCGTATGAGCAGTGCAAATGGCCGTAAGGTTCTTGCTCGCCGTCGTCGCAAAGGAAGAAAAGTATTATCAGCTTAGGCCACTGAAATGTCAGTGGTCTTTTTTCTCTTTGGGCAATACTATTTTTGGGCTTTTTCGTAAACTTAGTGGCCTAGCTGCTTATACCAGGGATTCATTTGGGAAAGAAATGATAGATGAATCCCGATGCTAAGGCCTGGAAAACGATTTTTAAAAAGCCTTTGTAAAGAGAATGGATCCATTGAGAATTGTAGGTGTTTAATAGATGAAAAAAGATTTCAGAGTGAAAAAGAATAAAGAGTTCCAAGAGGCTTTTAAAAAAGGAAAGTCTGTTGCGAACCGCCAGTTTGTCGTTTATGTTTTGAAGAAACCTGAGCAGGAGAATTTCCGAATCGGGCTTTCTGTGAGCAAAAAGATTGGCAATGCCGTAGTCCGCAACCAGATTAAAAGGTATGTCCGCCAATCGTTTCATGAACTGCAGGACCGCGTACATAATGGGAACGATTACATCATCATTGCCCGCAAGCCGACTGCGGACATGGGAATGCATGATATAAAGAAAAGTCTTGAGCATGTTTTGAAGGTTGGCAAGGTTTTGAAGAAGCCGAAAGCTGGAGATAATGATTGAGGCAAAATTATTGAGGGATTTGCATTTTTTAAAAGCGCTTCACACTAAAAGATGTTAAAATACTCTTGAATTGCATTCTGCCAGTAATTTATGAGGGAAAGTGTACATAAATTTGGGACAAACACTTGAAATAATGAATGTTTTTGGAAGTGAGGAGGAAATTCAGCTTGAAAAAAAGAATATTATTGGTAATGGGCTTGCTTTTAGTGATGTCATTGCTGACTGGATGTTCAGAGTATAACCAGCCAATCACACCAGAAAGCAAGGGTTTTTGGAATGAGTACATCGTCTATCCTTTATCCCTGCTGATTGTGAAGATGGCTGAATGGCTCGGAGGCAGCTTTGGTTTATCGATTATTGCTGTTACCTTGATCATCCGTTTTGCTATCCTGCCGCTTATGATCAAACAAACGAGAAGCTCAAAAGCGATGCAGGCATTGCAGCCGGAAATGGCTAAATTAAAAGAAAAATACAGCTCTAAGGACCAGAAGACACAGCAAAAGCTTCAACAGGAAACGATGGCACTTTTCCAGCAACATGGAGTAAATCCGCTTGCAGGGTGTTTCCCGCTTTTGGTGCAAATGCCGATTTTGATTGGTTTCTACCATGCGATTTCAAGAACTAGAGAAATTGCTGAACATAATTTCTTATGGTTCGATCTAGGTTCACCGGATCCGTTTTATATTCTGCCGATCGTGGCGGGTATAACTACTTTCATTCAGCAAAAATTGATGATGGCTGGCCAGGAAGGCAATCCGCAAATGGCCATGATGCTTTGGCTGATGCCGATCATGATCGTTGTTTTTGCGATCAACTTCCCAGCAGCTCTTTCATTGTACTGGGTAGTAGGTAATCTATTTATGATTGGTCAGACGTACTTTATTAAAGGGCCGGATCTTAAAAAAGCAAAGGCTGCCGGCGATGCGGGAGGAGCAAGTAAAAAGTGAGACAGATAACTGCTAAAGGACATACCGTCGACGAAGCAGTAGAATCAGCTTTAGCTCAATTAAAGACTACCAAAGACCGCACAGAGATTGATGTAATTGATGAAGGCAAAAAAGGGATATTTGGACTCTTCGGAAATCGTCCAGCTGTCGTCAAAGTGACAGTGAAACCTGACGCTGTTGAAGAAACGGTCAAATATTTAAAAGCAATAGGGGAAAACCTGGGTGCTCCAATCGAAGTTGAAGTAAAAAGGGAAGGGAAGACGGTACTGTTTACATTAACAGGCGAGAAAATTGCTTTGTTGATTGGTAAACGCGGCCAGACTTTAAATTCTCTTCAATTTCTGACCCAGCTAGTCATGAACCGCTACTCTGAACAGTATTCCACTGTATTGCTGGATGCTGAGGACTATCGCAAGCGCCGGAACGAAACACTCATCCAGCTTGCAGACCGCCTCGCGCAAAAAGCAGTCAGAACGGGCCAGACCGTAGCGCTTGAACCTATGCCTTCGTATGAACGCAAAGTGATTCATACTGCATTGATGTCCAACAAGAAAATCAAAACATACTCAGATGGTACCGAGCCGCACAGACACATCGTGATCGCGCCATCGAGATAATATTGAAGAACCCCGATTCTTTGAGAATCGGGGTTCTTTTGCGTTTATTTTGAATCGCGAGGTCCACGGTTTTACTGGAAAAAATCATTGAAAATTTCCAGTTTGCGGGATTTCGACAAAATGCCGCGGAATTAATCCGATTTTTCGCGGAACTGAAGGTGAAAGTTGCGGGATTTCGACAAAAAGTTGCGGAATTTTCAGGATCAACCTCCCTAATAGGAACTACTTTAGAGGTTTTACTCTCTGAAGAAATCTCCAATATAGCATTATTGAAACGCATTATTAGGTGATTATTCATTAAATAACGATTACCACACAACTAAGTCTCTATCGAAGTCTTTTAAAAATACTTTTGCTCCTGTTTCAAAGTCCTGGAGCAAACCGATCCTCGTATATAAAAAATGCTGTTTTCACTTTTCCACAGCCCCCTCTAAAATTCAATTATTTCCTTACTTGGTTTTATTGTTATTCACATGTGGATAAGTTAAAATTAAAGAAGTGTATTTATAAAATTGTGGATAAATTTGAAGAAAGAGTATGTGTTTCTTTTTTTCAATAAAATGATGTGGTATTCTAGTAATTTGTAGAAAACAAACTTACGTAAAAATTTATATAAATAAATTTAAAGTGAAGTGGGGTGAGGCAAGTGGAATTTGATACGATTGCGGCAATTTCGACGCCGATGGGTGAAGGAGCGATTGCGATTGTCCGATTGAGCGGAGATCAGGCATTTGAAATTGCTGACCGGTTGTTTAAAGGGGTTGGGAGCAAGAAGCTTACCGAGGTGGCATCCCACACTATCCATTACGGGCATCTTATTGATCCAAAAAGCGGACAAGTTGCTGAGGAAGTAATGGTTTCTGTCATGAGAGGACCGAAAACATTTACGAAGGAAGATGTAGTCGAAATCAACTGCCATGGGGGTCTTGTTTCTGTAAACCGTGTGCTCCAGCTTGTACTCAATCAGGGAGCAAGGCTGGCGGAGCCGGGGGAATTTACAAAACGGGCTTTTTTAAATGGACGAATCGACCTTTCGCAGGCCGAGGCCGTCATCGATTTGATCAGGGCGAAAACGGACCGGGCGATGAATCTTGCACTAGGCCAGATGGAAGGGCGTTTATCAAGGCTCATCCAGAAGCTTCGCCAGGAAATCCTCGAGATCCTTGCCCATGTAGAAGTGAACATCGATTATCCTGAATATGATGATGTCGAAGAAATGACACATCACATGCTTTTGGAAAAAGCGAAGTATGTACAAGGTGAGCTGGAAAAATTATTGCAAACTTCCCAGCAAGGGAAAATCCTCAGGGAAGGCTTGTCTACAGTTATAGTAGGCCGTCCGAATGTTGGTAAATCTTCTTTACTTAACAGTCTAGTCCATGAAAATAAGGCGATTGTTACCGATATCCCTGGTACGACAAGGGATGTCATTGAGGAATATGTAAATGTTCGCGGAGTGCCTTTAAAACTCCTTGATACTGCGGGAATTCGTGAAACCGAAGATATCGTAGAAAGAATTGGTGTGGAACGTTCACGTCAGGTTCTGAAGGAAGCAGATTTGATTCTGCTGGTTCTGAACTATTCGGATGAGCTTTCGGAAGAGGACAGAAACATATTCAAAGCGGTTGAAGGCATGGATGTCATTGTGATTGTCAATAAAACGGATCTTCCCCAAAAGATAGATTTGGATGAAGTAAGAGAGCTTGCGAAGGATTATTCGCTTGTTACGACTTCTTTATTAGAAGACAAGGGTGTAGATGAGCTTGAAGAAGCGATTTCCGGCCTGTTCTTCTCAGGTGCGATTGAATCTGGTGACCTTACGTACGTTTCGAACAGCCGCCATATTGCGCTTCTAAACCAGGCGGTCAATTCTATTGAAGAAGCGATCAATGGCGTTGAAATGGGAACGCCAATCGATATCGTTCAGATCGATTTGACTCGTTCATGGGAGCTGCTCGGTGAAGTCATCGGCGAAAGTGTCCATGAAAGCTTGATTGACCAGCTGTTCTCGCAATTCTGTCTAGGAAAATAATCATTTATATATACATCATGTGATAAAGTCAGCTGGATTGGCAGCTGACTAAATTAAAGGAGGCAGCAGGATGCAATATGAAGCCGGGAATTTTGATGTGGTTGTAGTCGGTGCCGGACATGCAGGTGTTGAAGCAGCCCTCGCGGCGGCTCGCATGGGCGCAAAAACGGCAGTGATCACGATCAATCTTGATATGGTTGCATTTATGCCATGTAATCCGTCAATCGGCGGACCTGCAAAGGGAATCGTGGTACGTGAAATCGATGCTCTTGGCGGGGAAATGGGCCGCAATATTGATAAAACTTACATCCAGATGAGGATGTTGAATACCGGAAAGGGTCCTGCAGTACGTGCATTGCGGGCCCAGGCTGATAAGTTTGATTATCAGCATGAAATGAAGAAAACACTTGAAAATGAAAAGAACCTGACGATGGTTCAGGGTATGGTTGAAAGATTAATTGTTGAAGACGGCGAATGCAGAGGCGTAGTCACAAAGACAGGTGCTGCATACCGTTCAAAAACAGTTGTTATTACAACTGGAACATATTTGCGCGGTGAAATTATCCTTGGTGAATTGAAATATTCAAGCGGCCCGAACAACCAGCAGCCGTCAATCAAGCTTTCGGAGCATCTTGAGGAGCTTGGTTTCGATTTAGTCCGTTTTAAAACAGGAACGCCTCCGCGTGTCCATAGCGATACAATCGATTATGACAAAACGGAAATCCAGCCTGGTGACGATGTCCACCGTGCATTTTCCTATGAAACAACAAAATATATTACGGACCAGCTTCCTTGCTGGCTGACTTATACAAATGAGCGCACTCATCAATTGATCGACGAGAATTTGCATCGTTCCCCGATGTACTCAGGAATGATCAAAGGGACGGGACCGCGCTATTGCCCATCTATTGAAGATAAAGTCGTACGCTTCAACGATAAGCCGCGGCACCAGATTTTCCTAGAGCCAGAAGGAAGGAATACTCAGGAAGTTTATGTGCAGGGGCTATCGACTAGCTTGCCAGAAGACGTCCAGCACAGAATCCTTCAGACAATCCCTGGCCTTGAAAAAGTCCAGATGATGCGTGCTGGCTATGCAATCGAGTATGATGCCGTCGTACCTACCCAGCTATGGCCGACACTTGAGACTAAAAAGGTGAAAAACCTTTATACGGCAGGCCAAATTAACGGCACTTCAGGATATGAAGAAGCAGCAGGACAGGGGCTTATGGCCGGTATCAATGCAGGTAGAAGGGCATTGGACAAAGAAGAAGTCATCTTGAGCAGAGCAGATGCCTACATCGGAGTTCTGATCGATGACCTTGTTACGAAAGGAACAAATGAACCGTACCGTTTATTGACTTCACGTGCAGAATACCGCCTGCTTCTCCGCCATGACAATGCGGACCTTCGTTTGACAGACAAGGGGTATGAGCTTGGCTTGATTCCTGAAGAACGCTACCAGAAATTTTTAGCGAAAAAAGAAGCAGTCGAAGCGGAGAAAGAACGCCTTCGCTCCATCATCATCAAACCAACTGCCGAGGTGCAGGAATTAATCCGTTCAATGGGCGGCAGCGAATTGAAGGATGGAATCCGTGCTTCTGACCTTCTGAAGCGTCCGGAAGCTTCCTATGAGCACATTAAACAGCTTGTACCTGCAGATATTGAATTAGATTTTGACACAGCAGAACAAACGGAAATCCAAATCAAGTACGAGGGATATATTGAAAAATCACTGCAGCAGGTAGAACGGCTGAAGAAGATGGAAGATAAGAAAATCCCTGAGAATATCGATTATAATGCGATTTCAAGTCTTGCGACTGAAGCACGCCAAAAGCTGAAAGAAGTCCGTCCGCTTACACTGGCTCAAGCATCACGGATCTCAGGTGTAAATCCAGCAGATATTTCAATTTTGCTCGTTTATTTGGAGCAGGGACGCATTGCGCGCACCAGCAATTAATCCAGCAGCAAGGACAGAAAGGGTTGGCTTATGAATACAGATCAATTTAAATTAATGCTTGCCGAGAAGGGGATCGATCTTTCTCCAAAGCAAATGGAGCAGTATGAAAAATATTATCACCTGCTCGTCGAGTGGAACGAAAAGATGAATTTAACTGCGATAACTGAAAAACCGGAAGTGTATTTAAAGCATTTCTACGATTCCATTTCTGCAGCTTTCTATTTTGATTTTAATAAGCCGCTCAATTTGTGTGATGTTGGGGCTGGAGCAGGTTTTCCGAGCATTCCATTGAAAATAGCTTTTCCAGACTTAAAAGTGACGATTGTTGACTCTTTGAATAAGCGGATTACTTTCCTTGAGCATTTATCAAAAGAGCTTGGGCTTGAAAATACGACTTTTATCCATGATCGGGCAGAAACGTTTGGGAAAAATCCTGCCCATCGCGAAAAATATCAAGTCGTAATGGCAAGAGCAGTAGCTCGAATGTCCGTATTGAGCGAGCTTTGCCTGCCATTGGTTCAGGTAGGCGGCACATTTGTCGCCATGAAAGGGAACCAGGCTGGCGAGGAGCTCCAGGTTGGTGAAAAAGCAATCAAGGTGCTTGGCGGGGAACTGGAATCCGTACATTCTTTCAAACTCCCGGTGGAAGAGAGTGAACGAAATATCCTGATCATCAATAAGAAAAAGCCGACACCGAAGCAATACCCAAGAAAACCAGGAACACCGAATAAAACGCCAATAGAATAACAATTTTACACATTTTCAGCGTCGGACCATATGAGTTCACTAAACATACATCGTCAAAGAGCATGCAGTCGCTGTTTACATGGTCTCTTACAAGGCGCTTGCACTTTTTGTCCTATTTTGAAGATAAAATTTAGTTTATAATAGATTCTATAGGCAGGAACATGTCATTTTTATAGAGAATATGTAATAGGGAGTTCATAAAGGTGGTGTAGGGTGATGAAGCCTTCTTTTTCTCGCTTTTTTGGCCTTGGGGAAAAGGAAAAAGAACCGATTGAAGTCGAAGTGGAACAAAAGGTTGAGGATATAGACAACGTAGAGCACGAAGAAATTAGAAAAATTCCGATAGCCCATATTATTCCAAATAGATACCAGCCAAGAACCGTTTTTGATGATGAAAAAATTGAAGAATTGGCCCGTACCATTCATATACATGGAGTAATCCAGCCAATCGTCGTCCGTGAGTATGACCAGGATAAATTTGAAATCATTGCAGGTGAACGCCGCTGGCGCGCAATGAAAAAATTGGAGTGGGACGAGGTTCCCGCAATCATTAAAAATTTATCTGATTCAGAAACTGCATCCGTTGCATTAATCGAGAACCTTCAGCGTGAGGAATTATCCCCGATTGAAGAAGCAATGGCATATGGTAAATTGCTGGAAATTCATAATCTTACCCAGGAGGCGCTTGCGCAAAGACTGGGAAAGGGGCAATCCACGGTTGCTAATAAGCTTAGATTGCTTAAACTTCCTCAGGAAGTCCAGGACGCACTCCTGAATAAAATGATTACAGAGCGTCATGCACGGTCATTAATACCTTTGAAAAATCCACTGCTTCAGGTTCAGCTGCTTGCGGAAATCATTGAGAAATCACTGAATGTTAAGCAGACTGAGGAACGGGTAGTCAAGCTGTTGACTCAAAATGAAGAAAAGCCTAAACCGAAACGGAAGGCCTTCAGCAAGGATATGCGGATTGCTGTCAATACGATACGCCAGTCGTTGACGATGGTTTCCGACAGCGGGATCAATCTTGATTCTGAAGAAGCGGAGTTTGAAGATTTTTACCAGTTCACGATTAAGATACCAAAAAAGAAATAATATGATTGGAAGTGGGGGACATGCAGTCTCCTGCTTTTTTTAGTTTAGTAGAATTAAATATTACAAGTTATTTCTTTTTAAGAAAAATTCTATCAACTACGTTATTTCATGATAAAATAGAATACATGATTGCTTTTTTCGGTTCGCGGGAGCCTATTTTCTCTTTGAATCGATAGTAAAGCTTAATTTTTTGGCTTTGAAAAAGCTATATAAGTAATTTACGGGTTCGAAAGTAGGTGACAATGTGGGAAAGATTATTGCGATTACGAATCAAAAAGGTGGAGTCGGTAAGACGACTACCTCTGTGAATCTAGGCGCATGCCTTGCATACATAGGAAAGAAAGTACTTTTAGTAGATATAGATCCCCAGGGTAATGGGACGAGCGGAGTTGGAATCGATAAAGCTGACGTGGAGCAATGCATTTACGATGTGCTTGTAGATGATGTGGAAGCAAGGTCTGTCATCCATCCAACCGCTGTAGAAAATCTTTACACAATTCCTGCAACAATCCAGCTTGCAGGTGCAGAAATAGAGCTTGTACCGACCATTTCGAGGGAAGTGCGCCTTAAGCGCGCGTTAGAAGAAGTTAAAGCTGATTTTGATTATATATTGATTGATTGTCCGCCTTCGCTGGGATTATTGACGCTTAATGCCTTAACTGCATCGGATGCAGTCATTATACCAGTACAATGTGAGTATTATGCTTTGGAAGGTTTAAGCCAGCTTCTTAATACTGTCCGCTTAGTTCAAAAGCACTTGAATCAGGATTTGAAAATCGAAGGCGTATTACTGACCATGCTTGATGCGCGTACGAATTTAGGCCTGCAAGTAATCGAGGAAGTTAAGAAATACTTTCAAGACAAGGTATATAAAACCATTATTCCACGGAATGTCCGTCTAAGTGAAGCTCCCAGCCATGGAGAGCCAATTATCATTTATGATCCGAAGTCCCGCGGGGCTGAGGTTTACTTAGATCTTGCAAAGGAAGTGGCTGCGAATGGCTAAAGGCTTAGGCAAGGGATTGAACGCTTTATTTAAAGAGGAAGCCGGTAAAGACGAAAAAGTCCAGGAAATCAGTATCAAAGAAATCCGGCCGAATCCTTACCAACCACGAAAAGTGTTTCAGAAGGAAGCAATCGAAGAACTTAAACTATCCATCATTGAACATGGGATCCTTCAGCCAATCATTGTAAGGAAGACGATTAAAGGCTATGAAATCGTCGTTGGTGAAAGACGGTTCCGTGCTGCTAAGGAAGCAAAATTAGAAAAAGTTCCAGCTGTCGTCCGCGATTTAAACGAACAGCAGATGATGGAACTTGCTGTACTCGAAAACCTTCAGCGAGAGGACCTGAATCCAATCGAAGAGGGGTTTGCCTACCAGACTTTAATGGATAAGCTGCAGATTACACAGGAACAATTGGCCAAAAGGCTAGGCAAGAGCAGGCCGCATTTAGCTAACCATATCCGACTTTTATCATTGCCTCCAAAAATTCAGCAGTACATTTCTGATGGCAAAATTTCCATGGGGCATGGCAGGGCTTTGCTAGGGTTAAGAAAAAAAGAACAGCTTCCTGCTCTTGTTGATAAAATGTTAAAAGATGGCCTGAATGTTCGCCAGTTGGAGCAGCTGATCCAACAGATGAATGAAATTGTTCCACGTGAAACAAAGAAAGAAAAAGAAACAAAAGATGTTTTCATCCGAGAACGGGAAACATCGCTGCGGGAACGTTTCGGCACGACGGTTAATATCAAACAGTCTAAAAACAAGGGGAAAATTGAAATCGAATTTTTCTCAAAAGATGACCTCGAACGAATTCTGGAACTTTTAGACCTGCAAAACTCTTAAGCTATCAAATGATGGCTTCTTTTTTTAATCATATTTTTACTTTTTTAAAATAATAATTCTCTGGTGAAGGCGAAAGTGTCTTTTAATCATAAAAGATGAAATGTAATGAGTTCAAAAATAAGGAAATAAGGATAAAAGGTGAAAGAAATGTTTTTACTCGGCACCATTGTAAATGGATTATTGATTATCATAGGGACTATGCTGGGAAAGCTGCTGACAAGGATTCCTGAAAATATGAAAGCTACAATCATGCACGGGATCGGGTTGTCTGTTATGGTTTTAGGCTTGCAAATGGGTTTTAAGAGCGCTAATTTCCTGATTGTGATTTTAAGCCTTGTGATTGGGGCTGTGATCGGGGAAGCCTTAAAATTAGAAGATAAGCTTAATTCTGTAGGGGACTGGCTCGAAAGGAAGATCGGTTCAAAAGGTGAAGGCAGTATTTCGCAGGGATTTGTAACGGCAACGCTGATATTTGTCATTGGAGCGATGGCGATTATTGGTGCGTTGGACAGTGGGATCCGAGGCGACCATGATGTTCTTTATACGAAGGCAATCATTGATGGTTTCACCGCTCTAATCTTGACTACAACACTAGGGATTGGTGTTCTTTTTTCTGCAATTCCAGTCATGCTTTATCAGGGAACCATCGCTTTATTTGCCACTCAAATCGATAAATGGATTCCTCAAGCCTTGATGGACAGCTTTATTCTCGAACTGACAGCTACAGGAGGAGTCATGATTTTTGCGATTGGCTTGAACCTGATAGGATTAACAAGGATTAGGGTTGCGAACCTGCTCCCGGGCATTTTGGTTACAGCCATTCTTGTAGCGGTCACTCATAGTTTTATTGGAGTATAATTAGAAAACGCAAGCGCCTTGGTCAGAATCGACAGACGCTTGCGCTGGACTTATAAAAAAGGAAGGACTCATGAATGATCCTTCCTTTTACTATTCTGCAATTGTAGGTTGTTCGGTATCAAGCTCCCAGCTTAATTTAGGCCATTCCTGTTTCTTTGGAAACTGCAAGCTGCTCTCAAAGATTCCATTTGCGATCGTTTTAGCCATTTTTAAAACAAGGTTCAATCTTGTATTTTGCAAAACAAAGAATTCCATGAAGCCACTTACATTCACGATGCCGGTTATATGAATATTCCCCACTTCTGGCAGGTCTTTATTCACTCCTGCACCGGGTTTGACAGGACCATGCCCTACCTGTATGGATCCGACGCTTTTCAAGCGGCCAAGACAAGCATCTATCCCTATGATAAATGGATTGAAGTGTTTTTGTTTAATTTCAGCTAATTTTTCTTCCATATTAACGGCGTGGATTGGATCATCAAGGGTTCCGTATACATGAAAAGGCGTGATGTCCTTTTCTTCGAGCAATGTTCCGATAAGTGGACCCAATGAATCACCAGTGGAGCGATCTGTGCCGATACAAACAAAAACGATAGGGCGAGCGGTGAAATTAGGCAAAAGGTCCAGAATTTCCGTGGCCAGCTTTCCCGCTGCCAATTCATCTTCATGGTTAATTTTCGCTACACTGCTCTTTCGCTCGAAAAAATGGTTTTTGAGATTCATTGGATCCACTCCTTAAAAATTCGTACTATCAGTATACGGACTTTTTTTGTAATCTATACATACCTGTAAACAGAAAGATTTAAACAGGGCCTTTTGGAGCAGAGGTTTCCTTTCAAGGGGATAAATACCTAATTGCCTTTAAGGAAATCATAATAGTCAAAATCATTATTTAGACTCTTTATCAAAATGTTTTTGTTATAGTAAAATAATAAAATCGTCGTATTGAAAGAAATTATGGATGCTTCTAGTTTGTGAGTTAAACTCAGAGTGAGGTTAAAGAGACTAAAATAGCCTAATAAAGTAAATGAATGAAATCTTACGGTTTTACTGGTAGTATTTCTTTATCTACTTTTTAAAACTTGTTAAAATGATTGTGTTTTCATTATGGACGATTCGTAAACTTTGCTGCTTCAGTCTGTAAGAAAAACCTTTTCTAGGTCGTTTACGAGGATGCCTTTATTAAAGGCATCGAATACGGAACGATGGAGCAAATGGAAGCTGCAAACAAAACGAAAAAGCATTTATTTAGTTTAGGCAGGTGAAATCATTTAATGATAAAAGAATCAGAGACATTTTTTAATAAAGTCAGTGAAAAGCTGATGAATGAAAATATATGGATGAGCATTGGTGAAAGTGTCCTTAAAATCATCGCTATCCTGATTATTTCAGGTTTATTGATTAAGGTGGGGAAACTGGCGATCCATAATTTTTTTAAGGTGAGGACGAAATCTCCTTTAAGGATTTCGGAACGACGCGAAGCAACATTGATGAAGCTGCTTGAAAATATCCTTTCATACGCCGTTTATTTTATTTCGATTATGATGATTCTTTCTGCTTTGACAATCAATGTCCAGGCAATGCTGGCAGGAGCAGGAATCGTCGGGCTTGCAGTCGGTTTCGGCGCACAAAGTCTGGTAAAGGACATCATTACTGGTTTCTTCATTATTTTTGAAGATCAATTTTCTGTTGGCGATTATGTAAGAATTGGACCATTTGAAGGGACCGTGGAGGAAATCGGGCTGCGGACGACGAAGATTAAAAGCTTTACAGGGGAAATTAATATCCTTCCAAATGGCAGCATCGTAGAAGTCACGAATTTTTCTTTATATAACAGTGTAGCAGTACTTGATATCGGCATCGCTTATGAAGGAGATATTGAATATACCGAGAAAGTGCTGCAGGAATATCTGAATACAACGACAGACAAATATCCTGAGCTTGTGAAGGCTCCTGAGCTTTTAGGAGTGCAGCAATTCGGTGCGTCCGAGGTTGTCCTCCGGATTGTCGCTGAAACTCTGCCAATGAAACACTGGTACATTGGAAGACAGCTTCGAAAAGATATAAAGCTTGTCCTTGATGAGCATGGAGTTGAGATTCCATTCCCAAGAATGGTGATGTATTCCCGTCAAGAAGGCGGGGCACAGAAAGAATTCGGAAAATAACAGGAGGGTCAGAAATTGGAGCACGAGTTTCAGCTTAATGATGTTGTTGAAATGAAAAAATCACATCCTTGTGGCACAAACAAGTGGAAAATCATCCGGCTTGGCATGGATATCCGAATTAAATGTGAAGGCTGCCAGCACAGTGTCTTAATTCCAAGAAAAGAATTTACTCGAAAAGTGAAAAAGATTTTATCGAAGCAGGAAGAATAATCCTGCTTCTTTTTTTATCCATTCTATATTATTCTTAATTATAAAAATATATTTAGATTGACTAAATAGATAGAGATGGGGAGATGAGGAGTTGGCAACAGTACATCATTCAGCTTGTCCGTTGAATTGCTGGGACAGCTGTGGCTTCCTTGTTACCGTTGAAGATGGAAAAGTAATGAAGATTGAAGGCAATCCTGAGCATCCAATCACACAGGGGAAGATTTGCGGACGCGGCAGGATGCTTGAGAACCGGACAAATTCGCAGGAAAGATTGCTGTATCCCCTGAAAAAATCTGGAGAACGCTTTGAGCAAATCTCCTGGAGGCAGGCTCTGGACGAAATCGCTGAAAAACTGGCTTATTTTAAAGATAACTACGGAACTACTTCTGTATTGCATAGCCATGACTATGCGAATAGCGGACTGCTTACAAATCTGGACAGCCGATTCTTTAATCTTTATGGCGGTGTGACAGAATTGATAGGCTCGATATGTTGGGGAGCCGGCATCGAGGCGCAAAACTGGGATTTCGGCGATGCATACAGCCATGCACCAGAGGATTTGAAGAATAGTAAATATGTAGTCATTTGGGGAAGAAATGTCGCCAGGACAAATATGCATTTATATCAAAACCTCCAGGCAGTGAAAAAGAATGGTACAAAACTATACGTCATTGATCCGATCTATAACGCGACTGCAAAGCTTGCAGATGAATATATATCAATCAAGCCTGGCTTTGACGGCCTTCTGGCTGCGGGAATCATGAAAGAAATGTATAGGATGAATATACAGGACGAGGAATTTTTAGCAAACCATACAGTCGGCCTGCCTGATTTATTGACGTTGCTTGATAGCGTTTCATTGGAATCAATCAGTGAGATGACAGAGGTACCTGCAGAAATCATTACTCATCTTGCTGAAGTGTACGCTGACCGTCCAGTTTCCACCATCATGGGCTTAGGTATGCAGCGATATGAAAACGGAGGAAATACAATAAGAATGATTGATGCACTGGTAGCGATCAGCGGCAATATCGGGATTCCAGGCGGCGGAGCCAACTATGCGAATAAGCAGGTAGGCCAAAGCTTTGCCTTCAACGAAATGACAATGCCTGAACGGAAGACCACATCACGCACGTTCACGATGATGAGACAGGCGGAAGGGATTCTATCTGCTATCGATCCCGAAATCAAAATGGGAATTGTGACATGCGGAAATCCATTAACCCAGGTTCCGGATACCAAAAGGGTAAAAGAGGCCTTTTCTTCATTAGAAACTCTAGTCGTCATCGACCAGTTTATGACAGATACGGCTATGCTCGCAGACTATGTCCTGCCCGCTGCCACTGTTTTTGAAGTGGAGGACGTCTATTATTCTTCCATGTACCATCACTACGTGAATCATGGTCCTAAACTGGTTGAGCCCCCTGGGGAAGCCAGGCCTGATGCTTGGATTTGGGCTGAATTGGCGAAGCGCTTAGGCTTTGGTGAGGAGTTTGATTTTACAAGGGAAGGGTACCTCGGAATGGGGCTGGCTTCGCTTGTCGAAAACGGTATTACTCTTGATAAAATCCGCACAGAAAAATTCCTGGAGCTCCCTGTCAATAAAATTCCATGGAGTGATCGTCATTTTAAAACGCCAAGCGGGAAATATGAATTCACTTCTTCAAAAGGAAATCTGACGCTGTCACTGCCGACAGAAACAAAATGGATGAATCCTGAGCTTGCGAAAAAATATCCATATACGCTTCTGACAATCCATCCGTTGCGATCCAACCATTCACAGCATTTTCAACTGTTTGAACCTGCGCCTTACGTAAAAGTAGAAATTGCAGAAAGTGTAGCGGTTGAAAAGGGACTTAAAAACCAGGATCATGTCCGTGTGTGGAATGACAGGGGAGAAATGAACGGATATGTCTCCATAATGAAAAACGCACATGCCGGGACGGTAAATATTGATGAAGGTTTAAGTGCGAGGTTTGGCGGTTCAGTGAATCAGCTTACCTCGAGCAGAGAATCAGACAATGGCTTAGGAAGCACTTTGTATGATTGTCTTGTTAATATCGAAAAAGTTGAATCCATCTAATCTGTTGCCGCACTTCTGTTGAAGTGCGGTTTTTACTTTGTAAACAGGAATGTAGGTGAACATGGGCAATTTGGCTTTCAAAAAAATAATAAGTATTTTATTCATTTCGAAAAATGTCCAGCTCCACCGCCTAGCCCCTCGAGTCGCATGTCTAGCTGCGGCTCCTAAC
>NZ_JBALQL010000007.1:27520-58657 GCF_036964885.1 Bacillus sp. JJ1122
CAGGCCCTCCAGCGCTTGTTGGGGCTGACCTAGGCGCTTGCGCTTTTCTTATGTGCTTGTCTTTTCACCCGGTAATCTCTATAATTGTGAGAGGCAAAATCGTTTAGGTGATTCTAGCTTGAATAGATATTTTTTAATATAGAGGAGTGACATGGATGGCCTTAACAGCAGGTATTGTTGGACTTCCTAACGTAGGGAAATCGACTTTGTTTAATGCAATTACACAGGCTGGTGCAGAATCAGCTAACTATCCGTTCTGTACGATCGACCCGAACGTAGGGATTGTTGAAGTTCCTGACCATCGTTTAAATAAATTGACTGAGCTTGTACAGCCGAAAAAGACTGTACCAACAGCTTTTGAATTCACTGATATCGCCGGGATAGTTAAAGGCGCAAGCAAAGGTGAGGGACTCGGCAACAAGTTCCTTTCACATATCCGCCAGGTAGATGCGATCTGTCAGGTAGTTCGCTGCTTTGCAGATGACAATATCACCCACGTTGCGGGTAGAGTAGATCCTATTTCTGACATCGAGGTTATTAACTTGGAATTAATCCTTGCTGACCTTGAATCAGTTGAAAAAAGAATTGGCCGTGTTGAAAAGCTTGCTAAGCAAAAAGATAAGGATGCAGCTGTCGAATTCCCAATCTTAGCTCGCCTCCGTGAAGCATTTGAAGCGGAGCAGCCGGCACGTGCGGTTGAATTCACGGAAGAAGAAATGAAGATTGTCAAACATCTTCATTTGCTTACAATCAAGCCAATGCTTTATGTGGCAAACGTAAGTGAAGATGAAGTTGCAGACCCAAACAACAATGAATACGTCCAGAAGGTTCGTGAGTTCGCAGCGAAGGAAAATGCTGAAGTAATCGTTATTTGCGCGAAGATCGAAGAAGAAATTGCTGAACTTGAAGGCGAAGAAAAAGCTATGTTCCTTGAAGAGCTTGGCATCGAAGAGTCAGGTTTGGACCAGTTGATCCGTGCTGCGTACAGCCTGCTTGGACTGGCTACTTATTTTACTGCTGGAGTGCAGGAAGTACGCGCTTGGACATTCCGCCGCGGCATGAAGGCTCCTCAATGTGCCGGCGTTATCCATTCAGACTTTGAGCGCGGTTTTATCCGTGCAGAAACAGTCCATTATGATGACTTGCTTGCAGCAGGCACGATGACAGCTGCCAAAGAAGCTGGAAAGGTTCGCCTTGAAGGCAAAGAATATGAAGTAAAAGACGGAGATATCATCCACTTCCGTTTTAACGTCTAATTGGAAAAGCCCTGCGGTGTAAATCGCGGGGCTTTTATATTTTTGGCTAAAATAGTCTCAGTTTTAGTTTATAACTTTGGACAAAAATACGAACATATGTTAGTGTTTAATTATAGATTAACAAAGGCTATAAATATGAAACGGTTAATCGTTTTTCATAGCATTGCTTTTGAAAAATAACTATGGTATAATTTCAACTTGTGAGTAATTAAACAATTATTCCTTGCCCTGTAATGGGGCCGTCAGACCAAAAGGAGGTGACAGTGATGAGAAAGTACGAAGTTATGTACATCATCCGCCCAAATATTGAAGAGGAAGCTAAAAAGGCTCTTACTGAGCGTTTCAGTGGAATTTTAACAGATAACGGTGCGGAAGTTTCAGAAGCTAAAGAATGGGGCAAACGCCGTCTTGCTTATGAAATCAATGATTTTCGTGATGGCTACTACCAGCTTTTAAAAGTAAATGCTGAGCCAGCTGCAGTTGAGGAATTCTCTCGTCTTGCAAAGATCAGCGAAGATATCATTCGCCACATCGTAATTAAAGAAGAAGAATAAATATAAAATTGATATATACTTTCAGCTGGAATTGTTTCACGTGAAACAGCACAGCTGAGGGGAAGGAGTTGATTCTGATGATGAATCGTGTCATTCTTGTCGGCCGTTTGACTAAGGATCCTGAATTACGCTTCACACCGAATGGAGTTGCAGTTGCTACTTTCACACTTGCGGTAAATCGTGCATTTACCAACCAGCAGGGTGAAAGAGAAGCGGACTTCATTAACTGTGTAGTATGGCGCCGTCCTGCTGAAAATGTTGCTAACTTCCTTAAGAAGGGCAGCCTGGCTGGCGTAGACGGACGTGTACAAACTCGCAGCTATGAGGGACAAGATGGTAAACGTGTTTACGTTACAGAAGTTCTAGCTGAGAGCGTTCAGTTCCTTGAGCCTAAAGGTCAAGGTCAAACTTCAGACAGAGGGGATAATAACTATTCCCGCCAAAATGATCAAGGTTCCCCATTTGGGAATCAGAATCAACGCCAAAATCAAGGTTATACAAAAGTAGATGAAGATCCATTTGCAGGTGGCGGCCAAATCGACATTTCAGATGATGATCTTCCATTCTAATATAAACTCGGACGTATTATAAAAATATACAAGGAGGGAAATGACCATGGCAATGGGTGGACGCAGAGGCGGACGTGCAAAGCGCCGTAAAGTTTGTTTCTTCACAGCAAACGGAATCACAAAGATCGATTATAAAGATACTGATCTTCTAAAAAAATTCATCTCTGAGCGCGGTAAAATTTTACCACGTCGTGTAACTGGAACTAGCGCTAAATATCAGCGTAAATTGACAGTTGCGATCAAACGTGCTCGTCAAATGGCATTACTGCCATACGTTTCAGGCGAATAATGATCGGATTTTAAAAGGCAGCGGGGTTCTCCCGCTGCCTTTTATATTAGGTTTTTGAACCTCTGCCTGCACTTCGGTTGATTGTCCCGTGCTTTGTAGCTAAAATAGTGCTTACGAGTTAGTTTTTTCTTGCAAAAGTCCTTATAGGTTTTCATCTTAAAGGCATTTGCGTATTACCGCTAAGGGGTGAATTATGAAAAATACATATAAGCTGACAGAAGGAGCCATATTACTGGCTATCTTTGCTGTTATGCTGCTGATTACCTTATATATACCTGTACTTAGTTTAGTGATTAATTTCTTCTTGGCATTACCTTTCTTGTTCTTTGGAGCAAAGCATGATTTGAAAAGCACCGCGGTGTTTACCCTGGCTGGAGTCCTGTTGTCAATGATTCTTGGTTCCTTTTTAGCGATACCCCTCGCTCTTGCTTATGGAACTACAGGAGCAGTAATGGGATATATGATCAGGGAAGGGAAAAGCAGGCTGGCAGTTTTCATGGCTGGTTCCATCGTGTTTCTTGTAAATATAGTAGGTCAATATGCTGTGTCAATCGTCCTTTTTAAAATTAACTTTATTGACGAATTAATGGATACATTCCGTTTGTCAGTTAAACAGTCGATCAAGATGCTTGAGCAATTAGGGCAGTCACCGGATGAGAAAATGATCAAGCAATTTGAATCCATGATTGATTTAATGGAGACGCTGGTACCTAGCATGTTCGTGATGGCATCTTTCCTGCTTGTGTTTGTCATCCAGCTTGCATCCTTTCCATTTCTGAAGCGATTTGGCATAGATGTTCCAAAGTGGCGTCCATTCAGGGACTTAGCCTTGCCAAAGAGTATTTTATGGTATTATCTTCTCACAATGCTTGCAGCGATGCTGATGAGGCCGGAGGAGGGGACTTATTGGTTCTGGGTGATTGCCAATCTTTCGTTCATTCTCCAGATGCTGATGGTTCTCCAGGGTTTATCATTTATCTTTTATATCACTCATGCTAAAGGGTATCCTAAGGCTTTGCCAATAGTCGTCATCGTCCTTTTATTCCTTCTGCCTTTTATTCTTTATATTGTCAGGATATTAGGTATAATTGATTTAGGATTTGATTTAAGAAAACGTCTTGTGGAGAAGAAGTAATCAGAAACTACTGCTTTAGGAGCTGAGCACATGCCTTCTTATTTAGAGAGGCGGCAAATACGTTATCCACTATATGGATTGATGGCCGTAACACTGGTGCTTATTGGAGTGCTGTCTTACTATAACTGGATTATAGGGGCAGCAGGGTTCATTCTCACCGGCCTGTTGATATATCTTATTTTTCAAGTGAATCATAAAATGAGACAAGAAACAGAAGAGTACATTTCCACTTTGTCGTACAGAGTCAAAAAGGTCGGCGAAGAAGCACTGATGGAGATGCCGATTGGCATTATGCTGATCAATGACGATTATTATATTGAATGGACCAACCCTTTCATCGCTTCATGCTTTCATGAAGACACTCTTGTCGGAAGATCTTTATACGATGTGGCTGATGCTGTCATACCATTGATTAAGCAAGAGGTTGAAACGGAAATTATATCGCTGCATGACCGTAAATTCAGAATCATCCATAAGCCGGAAGAACGGCTGCTCTATTTTTTTGATGTAACTGAACAGGCTGAAATAGAGAAAATGTATCATGATGAGAGAACGGTCATTGGCATCATCTATCTTGATAACTACGAGGAATTGACACAGGGAATGGATGATCAGACCAAGAGCAGTTTGAACAGCCTGGTAACCTCCATTTTAAATAAGTGGGCAACCACTAATGGCGTATTCCTTAAAAGGGTTTCTTCTGAACGATTTATCGCTGTTTTCAGTGAAAACATTCTTCATATGCTGGAAAAGGGAAAGTTCACGATTTTGGATGAAGTAAGAGAAACGACTTCTAAGCAAAATGTTCCACTCACATTGAGTATCGGAGTCGGCACAGGTGTTTCTTCGCTGCCTGAGCTTGGTTCCCAGGCGCAGTCCAGCCTCGATCTGGCATTGGGCCGTGGCGGGGATCAGGTCGCGATCAAGCAGCCAAATGGAAAGGTGAAATTTTACGGCGGCAAGACCAATCCCGTTGAAAAACGGACCAGAGTGAGGGCGAGGGTCATTTCCCATGCTTTGAAGGAATTGGTTGTTGAAAGCGACAAAGTATTGATCATGGGACATAAGAATCCAGATATGGACGCAATTGGTTCTGCAATCGGAATTTTGAAAGTTGCCCAGATGAATAAGCGAGAAGGATTTATTATTTATAATAAAAACGAAATAGATACGGGCGTACAGCGTCTGATGGCTGAAATCAAACAAAATGAAGAGATGTATTCACGTTTTATTTCACCGGAACAGGCATATGAAATCGCAACTGACGATACTTTGCTTGTCGTGGTCGATACTCATAAACCTTCATTGGTCATCGATGAAAGGCTTATGAATCGGATTGAAAATGTCATTGTCATCGATCATCACCGCAGAGGGGAAGAATTCATTAAGAATCCTCTTCTTGTCTATATGGAGCCATATGCTTCTTCTACAGCGGAGCTTGTGACTGAACTGCTCGAATATCAGCCGAAGAATGGTAAAATCCAAATGCTGGAGGCAACTGCATTATTGGCTGGAATCATCGTTGATACAAAAAGCTTTACTTTAAGAACGGGTGCACGTACTTTTGATGCAGCTTCTTACTTGCGAAGCCACGGGGCAGACACCGTTCTTGTCCAAAAGTTTTTAAAAGAAGATATCAATACGTATATCAAAAGAGCAAAAATTATTGAGAATGTTTATTTTTACAAAGATGGCATTGTCATATCAAGAGGCGAGGAGGACGTATACTGTGACCAGGTGCTGATAGCCCAGGCTGCAGACACTCTCTTGACCATGGATGGCGTAACAGCCTCATTCGTCATTTCTAAAAAGACAGACCATACTATTGGTGTAAGTGCCCGGTCACTTGGCGAAATCAATGTCCAGGTGATCATGGAGCATCTAGAAGGCGGCGGGCATTTAACAAATGCAGCCACCCAATTATATGACGTGTCCATGAATGAAGCCGAAGATATGGTTAAAAACGCTATAAATGAATATTTAGAAGGGGGACAAAAAGAATGAAAGTAATCTTTTTGAAGGATGTTAAAGGAAAAGGCAAAAAAGGCGAAATCAAAAACGTAGCTGATGGATATGCACATAACTTTTTGATCAAGCAAGGCTTGGCAGTTGAAGCAAATCAAGGTGCGATGAGCTCTTTGAATGCCCAGCAGAAAAAAGAAGAGAAAATGGCGCAGGAAGAATTGGAACAAGCGAAAGTTCTTAAGGAGACACTTGAAAAAGTGACAGTAGAACTCACTGCGAAATCCGGAGAAGATGGCCGTTTATTCGGATCCATCACAAGCAAGCAGATTGCTGAGGAACTGCAAAAAGCGCATAGCATTAAGCTTGATAAGCGAAAAATCGAGCTTCAGGATGCAATCCGCACGCTCGGCTACACGAAAGTTCCAGTAAAGCTTCATAAAGAAGTTCAAGCTGCTTTGAATGTCCATGTAAAAGAAGGAAAATAATTTACAGTTCCATCTAGTCATAAACATGTTAAAATAATATAGTTACAGAGAAATGGTGATCGGTAATGGCTGGTCACTTTTTTCTGTTAAAAAAGAAAGAATTCCTTTTGTAAGGGGGCAGGCAGATGAGTGAATTATTTGCGGATCGACTTCCGCCACAAAATATGGAAGCGGAACAAGCAGTGCTTGGTGCGATATTTTTAGAACCATCAGCTTTGACTCTTGCTTCAGAAATCTTAATCCCTGAAGATTTTTACCGAGTAGCTCACCAGAAAATCTTCAATGTCATGCTGGACTTGAGCGATAAGGGAAAAGCGATCGACTTAGTGACAGTGACAGAAAATCTGGCGTCCTCCAAGCTGATTGAAGATGTGGGCGGCGTTAGTTATTTAAGTGAATTGGCTGCATCGGTTCCGACAGCAGCAAATATAGAATATTATGCTAGAATCGTAGAAGAGAAATCTCTCCTCAGAAGGCTGATCCGTACAGCATCTGGCATCGCTGAAGATGGCTATATGCGCGAAGACGAAGTTGAAGCCTTGCTCGCTGAAGCGGAAAAGAACATCATGGAGGTTGCCCAGCGTAAAGGCGCCGGAGCCTTTCATAATATAAAAGATGTCCTTGTTAGGACTTACGATAATATTGAAGAAATGCATAACCGTAAGGGCGATATTACCGGTCTGGAAACAGGATTCACTGAACTGGATAGAATGACAGCAGGTTTCCAGCGAAACGATTTGATCATCGTTGGTGCTCGTCCTTCCGTAGGTAAAACAGCCTTCGCACTAAATATAGCCCAAAACGTTGCTAAGAAAACGGGAGAAAACGTAGCAATCTTCAGTTTGGAGATGGGTGCAGAACAGCTGGTCATGCGTGTTCTTTGTGCTGAAGGCAATATTGATGCCCAAAGGCTGCGTACTGGTTCCCTGACAGACGAAGACTGGGGAAAACTGACGATGGCAATGGGCAGCCTGTCAAACTCAGGGATTTTCATAGATGATACTCCCGGTGTCCGAATTACTGATATCCGTTCTAAATGCCGCCGCCTAAAGCAGGAGCATGGGCTTGGCATGATTATGATTGACTATTTGCAGCTTATTTTGGGAAGCGGCCGTGCTGGCGAAAACCGTCAGCAGGAAGTATCTGAAATTTCACGTTCACTGAAGCAATTGGCCCGTGAACTGAAGGTACCAGTTATAGCCCTTTCTCAGCTGTCCCGTGGTGTGGAACAGCGTCAAGATAAACGCCCGATGATGTCCGATATTCGTGAATCGGGATCCATCGAGCAGGATGCCGATATTGTTGCCTTCCTGTACCGTGATGACTATTATGACAAAGAATCAGAAAACAAGAACATCATTGAAATCATTATCGCTAAGCAGCGTAACGGCCCGACTGGCACCGTACAGCTAGCTTTCGTTAAGGAATATAACAAATTCGTCAACATCGAGCAGAGGTATGATGAATCGTACGCTCCACCAGGGGCATAATGAGAATTAATCCGTATTGGATTAGTTCTCTTTTTTTTGGCTGTTTTCTTAACTTATTTTTAATGTTTTGCTTCCAAATATCCATTTAAAACAACAATCTTAAATAAAACAGTCTTTTTTTACATAAAAAACAGATTTGTTTTCAAAAATAGTATTTACGAACGAATAATTTGTAACACAAATAAAATGTTCGTGTTTAATTGACTTTTTACTCGAAAAGCTGATAAACTTTATATGTTTGAAACGGGAATGAATTTACCGTATACCTTTGGAGGTGCTTTTTATATGTCATCAGTAGTAGTAGTAGGAACACAATGGGGAGACGAAGGAAAAGGGAAGATTACTGATTTCCTTTCTGAAAATGCTGAAGTAATTGCCCGTTACCAGGGTGGAAACAACGCTGGACATACAATAAAATTCAATGGCGAAACATATAAACTGCATTTAATTCCATCTGGAATTTTCTATAAAGATAAAATCAGCGTGATTGGCAACGGGATGGTCGTTGATCCAAAAGCACTTGTTAAAGAACTTGCCTATCTTCATGACAAGGGAGTGACCACTGACAACCTGCGTATCAGCAACCGTGCACATGTGATCCTTCCTTACCACCTGAAGCTTGACGAGGTCGAAGAGGCTAGCAAGGGTGCAAATAAGATTGGTACGACTAAAAAGGGCATTGGACCTGCATACATGGATAAGGCTGCACGAATCGGCATCAGGATTGCAGACCTGCTTGACCGCGAATCTTTCGAAGAAAAGCTTACGCGTAACCTTGAGGAAAAGAATCGCCTTTTTGAAAGAATTTATGAGACAGAAGGCTTCAAAATTGAAGACATTCTTGATGAATATTATGAATATGGCCAGCAAATTAAACATTACGTACAGGACACATCTGTAGTATTGAATGATGCACTTGATGATGGCCGCCGTGTGCTGTTTGAAGGGGCGCAGGGTGTTATGCTTGATATCGACCAGGGAACATATCCATTCGTTACTTCTTCCAACCCTGTTGCTGGCGGCGTAACGATTGGCTCTGGAGTTGGACCTACTAAGATTACACATATCGTCGGTGTGTCAAAGGCTTATACAACTCGCGTTGGCGATGGCCCATTCCCAACAGAGCTTGATAATGAGATCGGTCACCAAATCCGTGAAGTAGGTCGCGAATATGGTACAACAACAGGCCGTCCGCGCCGTGTCGGCTGGTTCGACAGTGTCGTTGTCCGCCATGCACGCCGCGTTAGTGGAATTACTGATCTATCTTTGAACTCGATCGATGTATTAACAGGAATCGAAACGCTGAAAATTTGCATCGCGTACCGCTACAAAGGCGAATTGATTGAAGAATTCCCAGCAAGCCTCAAAATGCTCGCAGACTGTGAGCCAGTGTATGAGGAGCTTCCAGGCTGGACGGAAGACATCACAGGCTGTAAATCACTAGATGAGCTTCCAGAGAACGCTAGACACTACCTGGAGCGTATTTCACAACTGACAGGAATTCCATTGTCCATCTTCTCAGTAGGCCCAGACCGCACACAGACAAACGTTGTGCGCAGTCCTTGGAGATCTTAATATATTTGTACCCCCGTCCTTAATGGAGCGGGGGTTTCTTAATTTTATATAGGAGGATGGTGCTCCATAACCTGGCATTAAGAAATAAAGTTCGAATTTGAAACGAGGTCTTGGAATTGGAAAAAAACATAAATAATTTCCAGTTCGCGGGATTTCGACAAAAGCTCGCGGGATTTACACTATTTTTCGCGGGATAAAGGTAAACTATCGCGGAATAAACCTTCATTTTCGCGGAATTGAATTGTCTAAAAAGTCTTGATCATTAAAATAAAATTATCCAGCCCCACTAAACGTATTTTTTATAAATAATTTGTCCTCTATCTGAATCAAAAGTTATAAAATTTTACTCAGCAGGCTAGAAAAATAATTAATACGAAAAAAATTTCAAAAAAACATATACAAACACTAAATTATTATGGTAATATAAACAACGTTGTCACCGAATCGACAAAATGCGATAAGAACTGCAAGCTTGAGAAAGACAGTTGTTCAATCGTAATCTATACGAGCCATTAGCTCAGTCGGTAGAGCATCTGACTTTTAATCAGAGGGTCGAAGGTTCGAGTCCTTCATGGCTCACCATTTTCATTCTGGCCCCTTGGTCAAGCGGTTAAGACACCGCCCTTTCACGGCGGTAACACGGGTTCGAATCCCGTAGGGGTCACTTTTACATATTTTATCATGGCTCAGTAGCTCAGTCGGTAGAGCAAGTTGCTTACATCTTCGACTAAGCATCTGCGGCAACTTGCGAGAAAGACCGGGAGGTCATTCGAGCAAAGGTCTTAAACAAAACAAAGTTTAGGAAATAATTTTATCATGGCTCAGTAGCTCAGTCGGTAGAGCAAAGGACTGAAAATCCTTGTGTCGGCGGTTCGATTCCGTCCTGAGCCATTAAAAAAGGGAGCGTGTCATATGACATGCTCCTTTTTTTTGTTTAATTGTAACATAATTGTAATATTACTGATAATTTTCATCACCCACAACTGGGTTATGTTTCTTTAATAAAGTAAAAAAGTTCATCCTATAAAACTAGGCTAAAAGCCTTATCGCGACTGGGTTTTAAACTTATTTTAAATAAAAATATACCGGCATACGTTACCAAATTACTTACAAATAACGTAATTTAATGTCAGCTATTATACATTTTTGTTACATATTGAAGTCTAGCATTCTTACTGATACATTTTATGGTAAAGTATAAAGGTACAATTTTCTGAAATTGGTTAAATAGTACTAGATTTATATATTTTGTTTTACCGTAGTGTAGGAGGATCAGAATGAAGAATTTAAAAAAGAAGCTGTCCAGTCTTGCGGGCAAAACATCAAAAGGGATGAATCCGACAATCAAGAAGTCCATCTTGGCTGCAGTCACTGTAGCTGCGTTGTCCTTTGGTGCTGGAAATGTCGCCCTTGCTGCTGAGTCGAATCTAACAACTGTATATTATGTCTATTTAAATGATAAATTCGTAGGGATTGTAGCGGATAAAGCTGAAGTTGAAAAAATGGTTGAAGAGAAGGTAGCATCGGTTCAAAAAGAATATAAAGATTTTGAAGTTGATCTTGGACTTGATGTTTCTTTTATTCCTGAACAGGTATTTTCTTCTGCAGCAAATACTGATAGTTCAGAGGTGTTAAACGCAATCAAGAGTCAAATGGCTGTTCAGGCCGAGGCGTCAGCTCTTGTTATTGACGGTGAACCTGTAGCTTACCTAAAGGATCAGGAAGCATCTAAAGAAGTCCTGAAAAAAATGATGCTTGAGTATGTAAGTGAAGAAGAATTAGCTGGGTTGGAGAATAGAAAGAAATCTCCTAATCTACCAATACCCGAAGTGAAAGAAAATGAAACTCGTCTATTAGACGTTCGTTTTACAAAAAATGTTTCACAATCATCAGAAAAAATTGACCCTGAAAAAATCTTAATGGTGGAAGAAGCGATTAAGCTTCTTAAAAAGGGTACGCTGGAAGAACAGAAGTACCAGGTTAAAGACGGGGATGTCCTAAGCAGCATTGCAAGCTCACATAATTTGAAGCTAACTCAATTACTTTCATTAAACAAATGGCTTAATGAGGATTCAGTTTTAAAGCCTGGCCAGGAGCTTAATGTAACGGTGTTAAAGCCTCTTGTAGAAGTGGTTGTTGATCGCCAGGCTTATGTAAAGGAAGAAGTTGCATTCCAAAAAGAGGTTGTAAATAACCCTAAAATGTTCAAAGGCGATACGAAGAAGCAGCAAACTGGCAAGAATGGTGTTAATGGGAAAATTTATGTAACATCAGAAAAGAATGGCCAGGTTGTCAAAAAAGAAGCGATTAAAACAGAAGTACTCCAGAAACCGGTAAATGAAATCATCATCAAAGGAACAAAGGTTGTTCCGTCTCGTGGAGAAGGAACCTTTGTATGGCCAACTAACGGTGGTTATATATCAAGTCAGCAAGGATACCGCTGGAGCAAGATGCACAAAGGAATTGATATCGCTAGACCTAGCAACTATACAATTAAAGCTGCTGATAACGGTGTAGTTGTTTTAGCTGGCAATAACAATGATGGATACGGCAATAAAATCATAATTGACCATCAAAATGGTTATAGAACGATGTATGCTCATCTTGCATCTATTACAGTAAGCTCAGGACAGACAGTAGCTCGCGGTTCAAAGATTGGCATCATGGGAAGGACAGGCAACTCTACTGGAATCCATCTCCATTTTGAAGTTTATCAAAATGGGAAGTTGATCAATCCAATGTCTAAACTCAATCGCTAAACTTATATGGAAAGAAGTCTCTAGACCACCTAGAGACTTTTTTCATTCATTAAGGCAGTTTTTATAAAAAGAGAAGAAAGTATAAAATTCACATCGAGAAATGTCCAGCTCCAGCGCTTGTCGGGGCTGACCAAGGCGCTTACGCTTTTCTTATAATGGGCAGGATTGGTACAATTGGGAAGAGAAGAAGAGAAGTTATATAACAGATAAATTCAGTTTTTTGCTGATTTAAAGTAAAATAGATAAGATAGGATTATTATAAAGAAGGCTATGTTGATTAGAAAGCCTGTGATTGAAAGATACAGGCAAGTTTAACAGGCCATAAAGTAAACAAAAATTTATACAGGGATTTATTTTGGCTAATAAAGGAGAATTGGTATGGAGAAAAAAATCTTGGTTGTAGATGACGAAAAACCAATTGCAGATATTTTACAGTTCAACTTGAAAAAAGAAGGCTATGATGTGTATTGCGCTTATGATGGTAACCAGGCAATCGAAATGGTAGAGGAAATCCAGCCGGATTTAATCTTGCTTGATATTATGCTGCCAATGCGTGATGGCATGGAAGTATGCCGTGAGGTCCGCAAGAAATATGAAATGCCGATCATCATGCTGACGGCTAAAGACTCTGAGATTGACAAGGTTTTAGGCCTTGAACTAGGTGCTGATGACTATGTAACGAAACCATTCAGCACAAGGGAGTTAATTGCCAGGGTTAAAGCTAACCTGCGCCGTCATCAGCAAATTGCTGTGCAGGCTGATCAGGAAGAGGAGTCCAATGAAATCACAGTTGGTTCTCTTACGATTCATCCGGATGCGTATGTTGTTTCAAAAAGAGGTGAAACAATCGAATTGACTCACCGCGAATTCGAACTGCTTCACTACTTGGCGAAGCATATTGGCCAAGTCATGACGAGGGAGCACCTGCTGCAGACTGTCTGGGGTTATGACTATTATGGAGATGTCCGTACGGTGGATGTTACGGTAAGGCGACTCCGTGAAAAAATTGAAGATAATCCTAGCCATCCGTCATGGATTGTGACAAGACGAGGAGTAGGCTACTATTTGAGAAACTCTGAGCAGGAGTAAGGAGCGGGAATGAAAAAGGTAGGTTTTTTTCGGTCCATTCATCTTAAATTTGTGATTATCTATGTATTGCTTATATTAGTTGCCATGCAAATAATAGGCGTATATTTTGTCCGTAAGCTAGAAACAACCTTGATGACAAACTATCAGGATTCCGTTAAGTCTCGTGTCGACCTTTTAGTCTATGATATTCAAGAAGAGCTGCTCAAGGAACGAGGGAAAGAGGATCCGACAAAGGAAGAAGCCATTCAAGAGATTTTAAGGGATTATAAAACCTCTAAAACCTCAGATATCTCTGAGATAAGGGTCATAGATGGCGGGAGCTTTAAAATCCTGGGTACGTCCAGCTCCACAAATCCGGGGCTTGTAGGGCAAAGGACAACCGACCTGAAAATAAAGCGGTCTATCGTCTTTGAAGAAGATGAGGATGTCATCCAGATGGACAATAAGACAGGCAAGAGAGTGTGGGTCCTCTCAACTCCGATCATGCATAACAATGAAGCCATCGGTGCTGTTTACTTAGTAGCAAGAGTCGAAAATATATTTACACAGATGAAGGATATTAACAAGATCCTGGCCACTGGAACAGCGATTGCGCTTATTTTCACTGCCATACTAGGCGTCCTGCTTGCCCAGACGATCACCAGGCCGATCTCGGATATGCGTAAACAAGCTTTGGCGATGACACGAGGGAACTTTTCACGGAAGGTCAAGGTATACGGTTATGATGAAATTGGTCAGCTGGCGATTACCTTCAACAATTTGACCAAAAAGCTTCAGGAAGCCCAGGCTACGACAGAGGGGGAGAAGAGAAAGCTATCTTCTGTTATCTCTTATATGACCGATGGTGTCATTTCTACTGACCGAAAAGGGCGGATTATCCTGATTAATGAGCCAGCAGCGCAAATGCTTGGTGTTTCACGTGAAACAGTTCTTTCGCAGCCAATTGTTTCTGTACTTGGGCTTGATGAAAATTATACATTTGAAGATCTCCTCCAGGAAAAAGACTCAATCGTCCTTGATTACAGTACAAAAAGCAAGCCGTTTATTTTACGGGCAAACTTTTCGATTATCCAAAAGGAAAGTGGCTTTGTGAATGGTTTGATTGCCGTTCTGTATGATATAACGGAACAGGAAAAAATTGATCTGGAGAGACGCGAATTCGTTGCAAACGTTTCTCACGAGCTGCGGACACCATTAACGACGATGCGAAGTTATTTGGACGCATTGGCGGAAGGAGCTTGGAAGGACGAAGAAATTGCGCCTAATTTCCTTGATATCACCCAGACTGAAACTGAGCGGATGATCCGTCTTGTGAATGATTTGCTTCAGCTTTCCAAAATGGACAGTGTCGATTATCGTCTTTCCAGGGAATGGGTGAACTTTCCGGTCTTTTTCAACCGCATTATTGACAGGTTTGAAATGACAAAAAATCAAAACGTCACGTTCGTCAGGGAGATTCCGGAAGACACGATGTTTGTAGAAGTGGATGAGGACAAGATTACGCAGGTCCTTTACAATATCATTTCAAATGCCATGAAGTATTCGCCAGAAGGTGGGACAATCACTTTCCGGACGAAAGAAATGGAAGATAAAATCACCATCAGCATCTCTGATGAAGGTGTTGGAATTCCTAAGGATAATCTTGATAAAATATTTGACCGTTTCTATCGCGTGGATAAAGCCAGGACACGTAAACTGGGAGGAACAGGACTGGGACTGGCGATTGCGAAGGAAATGGTTAATGCCCATGGGGGAAGAATTTGGGCAGATAGTGTGGAAGGAAAAGGGACAACAATCTATTTCACCCTTCCTTATGACCGGAGTGTAGAGGATGATTGGTCATGACATATGAAAACATAAAAACAGCAATCTTAACTTTTCTTGTCCTTCTCAGCGGTATATTGACCTGGAATATTTGGACTTACCAGCCGAACTATGAAAGTGTTGGCAATCAAAAGACCGTCAATGAGGTAAGCATTGCCACCCAAAAGGAAATAAGAAAAATCGTAAAGCCCCACCAGGTCATATACCATGTTGAGGGAAAACAATATGGTGCGATTGATAATGACCATATAGATAAAATCATGAATGTCATTACGAAGTGGAAATTTTACGATGTAAAAAAATATCCGGGGCGAATTACTGACTTCAATGACCGAATTGCCCAGGGAGCAAACACAGAGATTATTTTTCCAGATGAAGTCCCGATCGAACTATATAAAAGAGTCTTGAATATCGATGATAAAGACTTGCCGAAATTTGATTTTGACCGCATTATCATAAAAACAGAAACCCAGCAGAAGCAAGAAGGAATCATTTATTTTTATTCACAGAGGAATCAGCAAGTCTATGAAAGCAATGTAAATCCTTCATTCATTAATGATTTTGCAGCTAATTATTATAGAAATGCGGGCAGGCTGACACCCTATTTTGAGCATGATATTTCTGATATTAAGCGAATCTATTTGCCATCTGATCCAATCGACATGGTTAAATACACATATTATCAAAATCCGCTGGACTCCGAGAAGTTCAAAGAAGCGCTTTTCAAGGATCCAAGTTTTGTCCAAAGAAGTGTATCTGATTATGGTGAAGAGTATACGGATGATGCCAGTAAAATGACGGTTGATAGCCAGACGAATATGATTTATTATGTGAACCCAATCCGCGATCGTGAATCTGTGATTGGAACGAGCAATGTTCTTCAAAAGAGTATCGAATTTGTAAACAGTCATGGCGGCTGGACAGAAGCATACCGTTATGTGTACAAGGATGATTTTAACCAGAGAGTCCTTTTCAGGTTATACAGCAAGGAAGGCTATCCTATTTTTAACCAAATGGGCATGTCTGAAATCGAACAGCAGTGGGGTCAATTAGAGATAAGCAGATACATTCGTCCAGGGTTTCATTTGGAATTGCCATTGAATCCGGATGTGAAAACGAAAAAGCTTCCGTCTGGCCAGAAAGCGCTGGAACTTTTAGAGAAAAGGAAGGATTTCAATCCTGATTTGCTTGGTAATCTTATGCCAGGTTACTATATGACGCAGGGACCAGGGGATTCACCTTTAATCCTGCTAGAGCCAGGATGGTTTTATCAATACGAACAAGAATGGCATGAACTGGTCTGGGAGGAGGGACTGAAGAATGGATTGGAGTAGAATTAAAACAATCTTTATTCTGACCTTCCTTGTCCTGAATATTTATTTGGTTTATCAATTTTTGAACACAAGGGATGCCGCCCAGTATGAAATCATTAAAGAGGCCTCTCTGGAAGAAAAGCTTAAGAATGACTCCATTCGATATCCTGAACTCCCTGAAACAAAGAAGGAACGTTATATCAGTGTCAGGACAAAAGTGTTTAAGAATGAAGAACTGGATAAAACAAAGGGACAGGTTATCAATCTTGGTGATGGTACCGCTATCGAAGCGAAGCTTGCAAAGCCAATCAAGCTTTCAAGTAAATTTGAACCGGCGGAACTCTCTGGATTCATTAAGTCGAATATCTTTTCTGGAGAACAGTATAAGTTTTGGAAAAAGGATGACGAAACCAAGACCATCACTTATTACCAGCAGTATGATAATAAAACTTTTTATTATAACAGCAATGCGAGATTGATCTTGTATTTTAATGCAAATAATGAAGTGGTTTCATATAGACAGACCTATTTGGAAGTCATTGATGAGAAGCTTTCAGATGAAGAGGAATTGCTGACACCATTAAGAGCGATGGAAACTCTTTATAAAAAGGGACTGCTGAAGCCGAAAAGCGAAATTACCAAAGTTGAACTGGGATACTCTACACTCGTATCGCTGACGGCCTCACATGTGGTAACGCCAACGTGGAGGCTTGTCGTGGACGGCAAGGAGAACCTTTTTGTCCATGCATTTGAAGGAAGGGTTATTCCATTGACTGATGGTGAAAATCAAACAACGGAGTGAGAGATATGACATTGCATTTTAGTGTTCTCGCCAGTGGGAGTACGGGAAATGCGATCTATGTGGAGACGGAGGGCCAATCCTTTTTGGTTGATGCTGGTTTGAGCGGCAAGCAAATGGAGGCTTTATTTAAGCAAATTGGCCGCGATATGAAAGACCTCTCTGGAATATTTGTGACGCATGAACATAGCGATCATATAAAAGGCATAGGAATCGTTGCCCGTAAATATAAGCTGCCGATCTATGCGAATGAAAAAACATGGAAAGCGATGGACGGCTTGATTGGGGAAGTCCCGCTAGACCAGAAGTTCAGCTTTGATATGGAAACAGTAAAATCCTTCGGGGGCTTGGATATTGAATCATTTGGGGTGTCACATGACGCTGCCGAGCCAATGTTTTATGTGTTCCATAAAGACGGCAAGAAACTGGTGCTGATCACGGATACAGGCTATGTAAGCGACAGGATGAAAGGCATCATCTCCAATGCAGATGCCTATGTATTTGAGAGCAATCATGATGTTCAAATGCTGAGAATGGGAAGGTATCCATGGAGTGTTAAACGCCGTATCCTTAGTGATTACGGCCATGTATCGAATGAAGACGCAGCTGTTGCAATGAGCGAAGTCGCAGGAGATAACACAAAACAGATTTATCTTGCCCACTTGAGCTTAGATAACAATATGAAGGAGCTTGCAAGGATGTCCGTCACTCAAACTTTAGAAAGCCGCGGGATCATTGTAGGAGAACAATTCGATTTGATCGATACAGATCCGAAAACTCCGACTGCGCTGACTGCTATTTAATATGTTTAATAATGAAGGAGTAAAGGTATCTGTTAAAAGGATACTTTTACTCCTTTTTTGTTTGCTCTTTTCTAAAAGAATGCTGTTTTTGAAAATTTTTATAAATAAATCGCTGAAAAATCACTCTTCAAAAGCAACAAGGTAACGAAAACAGCTAATTTGTATGTAGTTTAATAGTATGTGCTGATAATTTAGTAATTGGAAACACTGGTAGTATAATAATTTGTATAAGCGTTTCAAACAGATATTTTGTTCAGTGAAAGGATGGGTGGACATTGGGGTATTATGATCACGATCATCAAAGCCGGTACAAACCGCAAAGCGGCAGAAGGGGCGGAACTTTTTTAGCCAGCCTGTTAGGTGCAATCATTGGGGCATTATTGGTTATTTTCACAATCCCGACCTTGTCTAAATTAGATGTACTTCCTTATAAAATTGAACCTAGCAATCAAGCAGCAGTATCAGATGAAGAAAAGGGGATCTCTGAGGACGGTACTACTTCCACTAGGAATGTCTCCATCGATGTTTATTCAGGAATTACTAAAGCTGTCGACAAAGCTGGTGATGCTGTAGTCGGCATAACGAATATCCAGCAAAGCACGAATTTCTGGGGACAGACACAGGAATCAGGTGGGACAGGTTCAGGCGTTGTTTATAAAAAGGACGGTGATAAAGCCTATATTGTAACCAATCACCACGTGGTTGCTGATGCCACTGAGCTAGAAGTCAGTCTTAGCGATGGGACAAAAATTCCCGCAAAGCTACTGGGCAGTGATATTTGGACAGACCTTGCTGTACTTGAGGTACCTGCTGATAATATTAAGGTCGTTGCTGAATTTGGCAACTCCGATAAGCTTAAGCCAGGTGAACCGGTTATTGCAATTGGCAATCCCCTTGGACTAACTTTCTCGGGCTCTGTTACTCAAGGTATTATTTCCGGCACAGAGCGGGCAATTCCAGTTGATATCAATCAGGATGGAACACCGGACTGGCAGGCAGAGGTCCTGCAGACAGATGCTGCAATCAACCCGGGTAATAGCGGCGGGGCATTAATCAATATTGAGGGACAGGTCATCGGTATAAACTCGATGAAAATCGCCCAAAATGCGGTTGAAGGAATCGGGCTTTCTATCCCGATTAACTATGCTTCTCCGATTATTGAGGATTTAGAAAAGACAGGTGAAGTTAAGCGTCCAGTAATGGGTGTAGAGTTAGCATCTGTAAACGAGATTTCTTCTAATCATCAGCAGAATACATTAAAGCTTCCAAAAGATGTGACGTATGGTGTGGCGATCAGGAGAGTCCAGCCTAATTCTGCTGCTGATAAAGCAGGCTTGAAGGAGCTAGATGTCATTGTCGAAATGGATGGGAAAGAAATTCGCGATGCTGTCGATCTCCGAAAGCACCTATACAATCAAAAGAAGGTCGGGGATGAATTGAAGGTTAAGTTCTACCGCGATGGCAAGCTTCAGGAAACTACATTAAAATTAGGTGGAGAAACATTGTAATGGTTTGTGGATAGATGAACAGGAAGCATTTTGCTTCCTGTTTTTTATGTTAAAATGGTCTGTGGATAATTTAAATTTAGATTTTTAGTTAATGATAAAAAGATAAAAGCCATGAAGGGATTTGGAAAAATGAAGTATTGCTGCAGTGAACATGTAGAATTAGCGCTTGATGAAGCAGTGGATGAGTATGAAACAGCACCACAATTAGAGAAGCTAGAGGCTGTGGAAAACTCGGGGTTTTCTTGTGGATACTGTGGACAACCTGCAGTATATATTGTAGCGAACGAATGATCGCCTACTAAATGTGGATACATGGTGTGAATATGTGGATAACTTCTGTGGATATCTTGTTTGTAAACTGTTTGTAAAGTGGGGATGATTGTGAATATCTCAATCGTGACGGTTGGAAAATTGAAAGAAAAATACCTGAAACAGGGGATAGAAGAATACTTAAAACGCCTCGGAAGCTATGCAAAAGTCGATGTTATTGAGGTGTCAGACGAGAAAGCACCTGAGGAATTAAGTGATACTGAAATGATTCAGGTGAAGCAAAAAGAAGGAGAACGAATTCTTGCGAAAATTAATCCAGATGCCTATGTCATTGCTTTAGCTATTAACGGAAAGCTGAAGTCATCGGAAGAACTCGCAGACAGCCTCGATAAGCTGGCCACATACGGTAAAAGCAAAGTCGCTTTTGTGATTGGCGGATCTCTTGGCCTGAGCGATGAAGTTTTGAAACGATCCGACGAGCAGCTGAGCTTTTCGAAGATGACCTTTCCGCACCAGCTGATGCGGTTGATTTTGGTTGAGCAGATTTATCGTGCTTTTCGGATTAATCGGGGGGAACCTTATCATAAGTAAATGTGGTTTTTGAAAGAATTCCTTTTTTATTATAGAAATTAATAAGAAGTAAAGTTATGATAAAAACATACCAATAACTGTAAAAAATATAATAGGAGGAGTTGAAGTTATAAATGACAAAATATTTAGAAAATAAAGACTGCGAGTGTGAATTTTGTAAAAATAACCATAATTTTAATCTTCCTAAAGATATTATTGAAGCCGTTCAAAATAGAAATCTAGTAGTTTTTGCTGGAGCAGGAGTAAGTACTGAATCAAGAAGTGTGTATAAGTATACCCTGTATGAGGAAATAAGAGATTTATTAAATTTGGACCAAAGTACAAATTTATCATTTTCTGAATTAATGAGTCAATATTGTAAGCAACCAAATGGACGTGCAAAACTTTTGAGAAAAATTAAAGAAAGACTTGATTATGTAGGTTCTTTCCCTGAATTAGAAAGAAGAGCTTCGAATTTTCATATAGAACTGTCCACAATACATCAAATTACAGAAATAATTACTACGAACTGGGATGACTTGTTTGAAAGGAAATGTGGAGCTGTACCAATTGTTACAATTGAAGATTTTGCATTTTGGAATAATCCAGGAAGAAAAGTTTTAAAAATCCATGGTTCGATAAATAACTATGGAACGGTTATTGCAACTAAGGAAGATTATGAAAAGTGCTATCAATCTTTAAATAGTGGAATAATCGGAAGCTCGTTAAAGACAATGCTTGCTACAAAATGTGTTGTGTTTATTGGGTATTCTTTTGGAGATGAGGATTTTAATAAGATACATAACTCTTTAATAGAAGAAATGAAAGATTTCTTGCCACACGCCTATATAGTTACCTTAGATAAAAAAGCTGAAGAAAAATTTAGCAATATCAATATTACACCTATTATTACAGATGCAACATTTTTCATTAAGGTATTAAAAGAACACTTAATACATTTAAAGTTAATAGTACCTGATGAAAACTTTGGAGACATATATGATGTCCTAGATTTAGTCCAAGAGGAACATACTAGACTTTCATCTTTAGTCAACATAAAAGAAAATCCTCAAGTAATTTTAACTTTATGTTACCAAGATGGTCTTATCCACTCGTTTGAAAGAATTTTAGCAATGAGGAAGACAGGTGATTATTCAAACCCTCAACAAGTAAGGAAAATAATAAATGATTACGAAATTATAAAACAACAAAAATATAATGATGGCGTTTATCATGATGTGGCTTATATTGATGGTTATATTAATGGTTTAATATACTTCTTGTATAACGAAGAATTGGACTGTATACCTTGTTATTATGTGTTTGGCTATGAGGATGATATTTTTGAATTTGAAGACTTTCTAGAAATTATAGTAAATTCAGAAATTACACATCCTGAATCTTTTAAATATGCTTTTAATATTGCCAATAAAATTGATAATAAAAATGGAGATACTGTATTTCATCACACACCCTTTTTATAGAAAAATTTTATATGGAGGCTTTTTTAAGTGAGGGAAGTTATTTCAAAAGAGATAGTTTTTGAGAAACTATTTAATGCATTTAACTATGGGAATTTAGGGATGTTTATTGGAGCGGGGTTTTCTAAGGCTGTTATTAGTGATGATTTTCCACCAGCTCTAGGTTGGTTTGAATTAATTAAAGAAGTAAGTGGAAAATTTGAGATAGAATTCCCGAAGGATAAAGAATTAATTGGTGTTTCATTACCTGAGTTAGCCACTTTAATTTGTAAAAGGTTAGCGATTAAGCGGAGTATCGCTTATGTTGAAGCTAAACGTATATTTAAAAAAGAAATTTGTAATTTATCTAACTGGCTCCCGAGTGAAGAAAGGACATTAGAGTTTAGAGAAATCTTTGATATCTTAAACCCTTCATGGATAGTTACCACAAACTATGATTTAGTTCTTGAAACTATTCTTACGGGAAAGAGCAAGAGTCTTAGTCCGATGAATTATTTATCTGCTCCTAAAAATATTATTCCCATTTACCATCTACATGGGACTAGATTAGATTCGGAATCAATTATTATTACGCAGGAAGATTATATACCACTTTTTAGACCTAATGAATATAGGCAGGCTAAGTTAGCAATGACAATTAGAGAATCAACTACCTTAATTTTGGGTTATGGATTAGGGGATGTAAATGTTTTATCGGCAGTTGATTGGTCAAAAAATATTTACACAGAAGAAAATGAATACCCTTATGAAATTATACAAGCTCTTTGGACATCCTCACCAATAGAGGAAGCTTACAGAGATGAGAATGGAAATATAATTATCGAAATAAGTGACTTGGAAGAATTTTTAAATGAGTTAATAGTCTATATTATTAACAAACAAGAAGAATATGACAAACAACTAGTTCAATTAAGTGAGTTAATAGGAAGACTCGAAGGAGAGAATGAAGAATTTGTACAATCCTTTATTGATAAAAGAGAAGTCAGATTAAAATTAATTGACGTATTATCTAGATTTGAGCATCATATGATTTCTCCATATATACAGTTCCTTACAGTGTGTATGGATAAGGTCTGGGAAAAGACATCAGAAAATGGAGCATTTAATATGTACGATAAATATTTAAATATTATTTTAGATGTTATTGTCAATTATAATTATAAAAAGATGTCGCCACGGTTATTTCAAATAATATCCCAATCATTAGATAGAGTTTTGTATTATGTAAGTGCTAGTAAGACAAGAAAAGTCTACGGGGATAGCTGGGATGCTACGGATTCCTGGCATATAAGAAAAAAGGAAATACCCGAAGAAACTATTAATCAGTTATATCATTATTCTAAGCAAAATATCTTAAGTAATCTACAGCGCAGGTTAAAAGATTTAGTAAAGGAAGATTGAAAAAACCTCATTTAGGTACATCACGGTGAACCTTATCATAAATGGAGCCAAAAAAAAACTTGAAAATAAGGTGTTATTAAAATTGAGGATTAAAGTGGGAATAAATTAATCAAGATTCTGTATCTGGATAAGGAAAAAATTTCGAGTCTGATGAACTTAGTTGAGCGCTAAGTTCATTTTATTTTGTTCTAAGTCATTCTTCAGTATAGCTAACTTAAAAATGAATCAGCAAACTAATAGGAAAAGGATAGCTTAGACCCTGTGGGCCTGGCTATCCTTTTTTACAATTTAACTTTTCACCTGAGCTTTGCAATAAACATCAACAAAGTGTGCTGGGCTTAATTTTTCACTGGTTACACGGCTGATTTTTTCATTCCAGTCATAAAGGGCGGCTGGTTTGAAGAATTGGTTGATGAGCATTTCTCCCGTTTCTTTTGTGAAAAATTCAGGAGAAATCTTCGTTTCAATATGACGAAGAAGTTGTGCAGCCATTAATTCTCCAAGTAAATAATTTTGGTAATAAACAGGTGCGAGTGTAAAATGAATTTTTGCAGCCCAATCGGGATGATCCGTTTCATCAGGAGGAGTGACTAGCTGAACTTCATTTACTGTTTTCCACCATAAAGCGTTTAAATCTTGATCGGGATTTTCGTACAGTTCTTTTTCAAAAAATACAAAGGTAATAATCCATCTTGCTGCAATAAGCATTTGTAACTGTTGGTACTTTTCTAATTCAGGAACAAGACCATTAACTGTTGCTTCATCAACCTGTAAGAAGCGCTTTAACCAACGAGGGTCTTTGCCCATTTTTCCAAATAACATCGCGATCGCTTCGGTTGTTAAGGTATGACTTACTGTACGTAATCCGAATGGAAGGCTGGAGTCTATATATTTGAAATATGCTGCATGGCCAAACTCATGCAGGTTCGTTTCCATCCAATAGGCATCTTCCGCTAAGTTGCAAAGGACACGAACATCTCCTTCGCGGTCAATATCCGTGCAAAAGGCTGTCGGGTTTTTCTTTTCTCTAGGGAACAAATCGCTTTTTGCATATAGGTCATCAATTTCGATTCCCATTGAGTTAAACGTATCGGTTGTGATTTGGAGAATATCCTTCCCTTGGTAAAAAGGATCTAGATTAGTTGAATCAGAGGGTGGTGCCTCTTGGAAAAAGGGATCGACATAATGCCAAGGGCGTATATCCTCTGGATTAATCCCAAAGCTAGTTGCTAAACGTTCATCTAGTTCTTTCTTCATCGACCGGTAGGCTTCATCTGATTGAGCAATAAGTTCGTTGAAAATAGCGAATACCTCGTCACGGTCAAGTTCCTGAAGAGCAAAGCCCATCTGATGATGGTTATCATAACCAAGCAGCCGTGCAGCTTCATTGCGCTTCTTCACAAGCTCAAGCAGGCCTTGTTCTACGACTTTGCCAACCTCCTTACTGGCAAACCATACTTTTTTGCGCAATTCCTGGTCATCACTATTAACCAATACCTCTCGAATATCATTGGCAGAATACTTCTTGCCATCCACTTCAGGTGAGTATGTGTTAAATAATAAATTTAGTTCTGAAGAGCGTTTGGATAAATCAGCAATCACTTCTTCAGGAAGTTGGTTACCTTGCATTTCACTTAGCAGAAGTTGAAGCTGACGTTTTTCGATCTCCGTTAAATTTTCCGTTGCTAGAAAATGCTTTGTTTTCTCGTATGTATCTTTTGAAGAGAATAAAAGATTGTATCGAGTCTCTGCTTCACTTAATTTAGCAGCCCACTCAGGGTCTCCAGTTGTTTGGGCCATCCAGCTTGCTTGAGTCCCATCTTTATATAATCCTTGCATCTGATCATTGATCTCTTTTAAAAATGTTTGCAGGGTTTCCAAATGTATCACTACCTTTCCATCTTTAATTACCGCAATAGTAACTTTATTAAGTATTCTTTAAAGATAATCTTAAACCTTTAAAAGGTTATAAAAATTTTAAAAAAGTGAGGACGTTCCTGCTGCTTCCGTCTATTTAAAGAAGGAAGGGATTTGTCCCTTGTTAGTTTGACATATTTGTGAAGTTCTGAACAAACTAATTCAGAATGTGACGAACTTCACAAATTTTATCCTCCTTCAGTAATACAATTTAAGACATAGAGAAAACAATATCTATCCTAAAAATTCCATATATAAGATCAATAGTGGGAGGAACGAAAAATGGAAAAGAAGAAACTGGTCATGATTGGCAACGGGATGGCAGGAGTCAGGACAATAGAGGAACTGTTGAAGCTTAATCGTGAAGCATACGAGATTGCGATTTTTGGAAACGAACCGCACACGAATTACAACCGGATCATGTTGTCTACAGTCCTTCAGGGTGATAAGACTATTGAGGACATTATCATGAACGACTGGGATTGGTATAAGAACAATGGTATCAAGCTTTTTGTTGGCGAAGAGATTGTAAAAATAGACAAGGATAATAAACAAGTCATTTCTAGTGCAGGGCGGATTGCTGAATACGACGAATTGATCATTGCGACTGGTTCCAGTTCATTTATTTTACCAGTGCCTGGTGCTGAAAAAAAAGGCGTTGTCGGTTTTCGTGATATCCATGATTGTGAAATGATGATCAAAAATTCACAGCATTTTAAGAAGGCGGTTGTCATCGGGGGCGGTCTCCTTGGATTGGAAGCAGCAAGAGGCCTCCTCAATCTGGGGATGGAAGTGGATGTCGTCCACCTCATGCCATACTTGATGGAAAGGCAATTGGATGCCACTGCTTCTGAAATGCTGAGAAAAGAATTGGAAACCCAAGGGATGAACTTCCTGCTTGAGAAGCAGACCGCTGAAATCTTCGGCGATGAACGGGTAACAGGGCTCCGGTTTGCGGATGGCTCCGAAGTGGCAGCCGATCTTGTTGTCATGGCCGTGGGCATCCGCCCGAATGTCCAGCTTGCCAAGGATAGCGGAATTTACGTGAATCGCGGTATTGTTGTCAATGATTATCTGGAAACAGACATCCCGAATATTTATGCTGTTGGAGAATGCGCAGAACACAGAGAAATCGTCTATGGCCTTGTTGCGCCATTATACGAACAGGGAAAGGTACTGGCGGCGAATCTTGCTGGAGTGGAAACCGCTCCATATGAAGGAACCATTTGCGGTACCCAGCTGAAGGTTTCCGGCTGCGACCTGTTCTCCGCCGGAGAAATTGGCGATGATCCGGGAACAAAATCAATCAAGGTTCATAACGAATTTGACGGTGTCTACAAGAAAATCGTTATTCGCGACAACCGCATTGCTGGTATCGTCCTGTACGGGGATACGAAGGATAGCAATCGTCTGTTCAGGATGCTGACCAAAAAAGAAGACGTCAACGGCATGACGAGCGTATCCATCCTTGAAGCGGGAGGCTGCTGCTGCGGTGGTGATGCCAGCGATGTGGCGGCGATGGCAGCCGATGAACTGGTGTGCGGCTGCAATGGTGTCTCAAAAGGAACGATCGTTGAAGCGATCCGCGTGAATGAACTCACAACGGTCGATGAAGTCGGAGCCTGCACGAACGCCGGACGTTCATGCGGACGCTGTAAATCCTTGATCTCGGATATTCTGGCCCATACGCTTGGCGACCAGTACGATACATCATCTAAAAAAGCAGCCATTTGCGGCTGTACAACGATGAGCAGGGACGAAGTAGTGGCGGAAATAAAGGCGAAAGGGCTGACAAATGTAAGGGAAGTCATGAATGTCCTTGGCTGGAAGCAGGAAGAAGGCTGCTCCAAATGCCGCCCGGCGATCAACTACTACCTCGGAATGATCCATTTCGATGGCTACAAGGATGAGCGCGACTCAAGGCTGGTCAATGAAAAGATGCACGCCAACATTCAGAAGGATGGTACCTATTCAGTGGTGCCAAGGATGTACGGAGGAGTTACAACTGCAGCAGACCTAAAAAAAATCGCAGAGGTTGCGGAAAAATACGATGTTCCGCTCGTCAAATTGACTGGCGGGCAGCGGATCGGACTTTTTGGAGTGAAAAACGAAGACCTGCCGGCGATGTGGGAAGAACTCGGAATGCCTTCAGGCTATGCATACGGAAAAACACTCCGTACCGTCAAAACCTGTGTCGGGGCAAAGTTCTGCCGCTATGGCACCCAGGATTCAATGGGACTTGGCATCGAACTAGAGAAAAAATTCGAACGACTTGATACGCCACACAAAGTGAAAATGGGCGTGTCCGCATGCCCGCGGAACTGCGCGGAATCAGGCATTAAGGATATCGGCTTTGTCGGAGTCGACGGCGGCTGGGAAATCTATGTCGGCGGCAACAGCGGTACCGACCTGAGAGCCGCAGATATGCTGATGACCGTCAAAACGGGGGAAGAAGCAATCGAGATCACTGGTGCTTACCTTCAATATTATCGGGAGACGGCTGCCTACCTTGAAAGGACAGCTCCATGGCTGGAAAGGTTGGGACTTGAACATATCAAAGCGGTCCTGGAAGACGCCAAAACAAGGAATGAGCTGAATGCAAGGCTGGGTAAGACGCTCGAAAGATACATCGAGCCATGGAAAGAAGCAATCGAGAAAGCGGAAATTAAAGATAAATACTACCAGACAAGAAAAGTGACAGTTGAATAGGAGGCGAAAGAAGATGGAGAAAACCATGGTGAAAATCAAGGTTGCGGATTATCACTCCCTGCCTGAACGGGCAGGGCAGACAGTCGCTGTCAATGGGAAGGAAATCGTTTTGTTCCGTTTGACGAACGGTGAAGTGAAGGCCGTCGAGAATCACAGTCCGCACCGAAAAGGCGGGACGCTCACCGCAGCGCTTGTCAGCGGTCCGTACATCTACTGTCCTGTTTACGACCTGAAAATCTCTCTTGAAGACGGGAAAGTACAAGCTCCGGACAAAGGCGAAGTTAAAACTTATCAAATTGAAGTCAGTGATGGGGACGTTTATTTAATCATTTAACGGGGAGGAAGCTCCCTCTCCGTTTGAAAGGATGTCAGCACAATGAAAAAAGGAAAAGCATTTTTAGTCGGAGCAGGACCTGGGGATGTTCAGTTGATCACTGTGAAAGGAATGGAGGCCATCAAGAAAGCGGAAGTGATTTTATACGACCGCCTTGCCAATCCTAAGCTACTTGAATTTGCTCCTGATGAATGTGAGCTGATCTATTGCGGCAAGCTTCCTGATCGCCATGTCCTTCGCCAGGAAATGATCAATGACCTCCTGGTTGCCCGGGTGCTTGAAGGGAAAACCGTTGTCCGGCTAAAAGGCGGCGACCCGGGAGTATTCGGACGGGTCGGCGAAGAAGCCGAAGCGCTTGCTGAACAAGGCCTTTCCTATGAAATTGTGCCTGGCATCACTTCCGGAATTGCTGCTCCTCTGTATGCCGGCATACCGGTTACCCACCGGGAGTTCGGGGAGTCTTTTGCGGTCGTCACAGCTCATGACAAATCGGCGGATGGCCAGCCCAAGCTTGATTGGCAGGGGCTTGCTGCAGGTGTTGATACCATCGCCTTTTATATGGGGATATCCAACCTGCCATTCATCTGCAGTAATTTGATCATGCACGGCAAACCAGCAGAAACACCGGTCATTCTTATCCAATGGGGAACATTTTCTAGGCAGAAGACCCTTGAAGGCACCCTGGCTGATATCGCGGAAAAAGCGAGAGCGGAAAATTTCACAAACCCTGCGATCACCCTTGTCGGCGACATTGTTTCCCTTCGCGGCAAATTAAACTGGTTCGAGAAGAAACCGCTCTTCGGCAAACAAATTTTGCTTGCCCGGACGGGTACTGCTTTAAGCAGGCTTGCGAAGGAGCTGACGGAACAAGGGGCGGATGTAATTGAATTTCCGAAATGGAAAAAAATCCAGGTACCTGCAGATATGCAGGTGATTCGTTCGATATCGGAATATGAACGAATTCTCTTTACATCCCCGGAAAGTGTTGCCGACTTTTTTGTCGCTTTATTTAAGGAGGGGGTCGACATCAGGAAGATCAAGGCCGATCTGTTCGGTAGCTCGGTAAAATCAATCCGTGCTCTGAAAGAAAAAGGCCTGTTCGCTGAATTGGAGGAGAGAATGCCACAAAGCGGGAAGCTGTTGATTGTCGGCGATTGTGAATGCGAAGTTCTTTACGAAGATGCTGAAAGGTTTGTCACCTCAAAAATGATTGTCGACGAACAGTACACCGAAATTTTTAACCGAATGATGGAAGAAGCGTCAATCAATACAGTGATCCTGCCGAGCAGCAGGGCAGCGAAGAAACTCGTTTCGGAAGGTTTACTCAAAGAACAGGTCCCGCAGCAACTGCTGAAAACAGCTGAAGTTGTCTGCATGGGTGAACAGACAGCATGGATAGCTGATTCATTGGGTATCCAGGTGGATACTGTCGTCAAAGCACCTGCCAATGAAGCAGTGATTGAGCACCTGGCGAAAAAAGAACAGGAATTGCTGGCATAATCAGCGTTCGGCAGGAAGGATTGGATAACATGAAAGCAGCTGTATATATCGGCCATGGCAGCAGGTCTGATGAAGGGAACCAACAGTTTATTTCTTTTATAGAAGAGGTCATGACAAAGACCCCCATGGATGTGACAGCTTATGGATTCCTCGAAAATGCAAAGCCTTCCGGGATGGAGGCTGTGGAAAGCTGCATTAGGAGAGGGGCAAGCGAAATAACTGTTATCCCCGTGTTATTGCTTCCCGGGATCCATGTGAATGTTGATATTCCGGCAATTCTTAAAATGGTAAAAGAAAAGCATCCGGGCGTTGAAATTCTATATGGGGAACCGATCGGCATAAACAGCATCATGGTGGAAATAATTGAATATCGCTTGCGGGAGAAAGGATTTACTGGGAGCCATGAGGATGGAATCCTGCTTGTTGGCCATGGGAGCCGAGATCCGCAGGCAGCTGAGGAGTTCGAAAAAGTGGCGGTGAAGCTGCAGGACAAAACGGCTTCAGCCATCCATACTGCCTATATAACAACTCCTCCATTTTATGCGGAAAAAGTCTCAGAGCTGATGGACAGTACCCTCAGTACGATTTATTTGCTGCCTTATCTGCTGTTCACGGGAGGCTTTGCTGCTAAAATGGAAGAAAGAGCGAAGGAATTATCAGGACTTTCCTCCCGCCAGGAAGTAGTTGTTTGTGAACCAGTCGGATTTGATGAAAAGCTGCAAGCTTTACTGGTAACAAAAGCGGAGGAAGCAGTGAGCCTTTGAAAGGATGAATCAGAGTGTATGCGATCAACCTGGAGTTTAGGGGCCGAAAAGCGGTCGTAGTAGGCGGCGGCAAGGTCGCCGAGCGCAAAGTAGCAGGGCTGCTTGAAGAAGGTGCGGATGTGACGGTGGTAAGCCCGATGCTGACGGACGGCTTGCTGAAGCTGGCTGTGGCTGGGAATTTGTCCTGGCTAAAAAAAACCTTTTCCCATGAGGATCTGGAGGGAGCTTTCCTGATTTTCGCAGCGACAGACATCAGGGAAGTGAATCTCGCTGTAAAAGGCAGCGCAGCCCCCGGCCAGCTTGTCAATATTGCGGACGATCCGTCATTATCCGACTTTCAAGTGCCTTCCATGGTGAAAAGAGGAAAACTGTCCATCGCTGTCTCGACATCCGGGGCAAGCCCCATCCTTGCCAAAAAAATCCGCAGCCAGCTGGAAGAAACCTTTGATGAACGGTATGAAGCCTATATGGAGTTCCTCTTTTCCTGCAGGAAGGCCATTCTGGCTGAAGTGAAAGATGAAACGAAGAAAAAACAGCTGCTTGCAGCTATCACAGAGGGAAGTTTCCTCAATGACCAGGAGCGTAAGGAAAGGTTTGCAAAGATGTTAAAAGAAGACAGTGAGTGAGGAAGACTTGTATCTTCTTCATTGTTTTGTGGACTTTCTGCAGGGAATTGTAAGTTTGCTCAAGCTTAAAATTACTACAATAAGTGGGGAAGTCAGGTTAAATCTTCAATGTGGATCACAATTTCAAAAGTTACAAAGGGACGTACCCTTTG
>NZ_JBALQL010000008.1:0-132 GCF_036964885.1 Bacillus sp. JJ1122
ATATATATATTTATTGACGCATTTACTATTCATTTTGTTTCTCATAATTTCTATTTGTGACATCCCACGGCTATTTTTTTAAGTAATTACTGGCTGATTCGCCATGTTATTAACGCTTTAAAGTGCCGGGGG